>JABDRH010000417.1 GCA_013041835.1 Desulfatitalea sp.
GGCCTGATACGCCGGGAAATAGCCGCGTGGATTCAACTGATCCGATATGGCCAGTACCTTTTTCGGGCACACCATGACGCACAACCCGCACCCTTTGCAGCGATCGGTATCGATTTGATAACACGTGGACATGCGATTACTCCTTAGTTCTCCACAACGCCATTCAAGGGCGATCTTTCAGCCCATGGCGGCACCAGTTGCCGCCGCAACGGCAACACGGGGCAGGTGATGGCCAAAGGGCCGATTTGGGGCAACAAATCCTCGCTGACAGCCATGCATGCCAAAGGCAGTCCGCTCGCCTCGGCCAGTGACAGCATTAACGCATGGCCATGGCGCACATGAGCGACAGTGGTCTCATCCATCATGTGGGAGTTGCCAACCCAACCCGTCACTTTTAATCCGGAGGCCGCCTCGATCATGTCGCGCATGGCCAGGCAGCGTGCCACCGTGTCGGTGTTGGGCCGATAAGCGTTAATCACCTGTAACATCTGTATGGGGGCTGGTGTATGCCGAAAAGCATCGGCCAGGGCGGCCAATACGGTTGCGCCCACGCCATCACCGCCCACGTCGAGGATGGCCAAACCGTTGGGCTGCCGGATAAGTCCCGCTACTTGGGGAACCAGTATCGGCAGATCGGCTTGCAGCCAGCCCCTTGGGGGCAGGACGATATCGATCCCCACCTGAGCCAGCGCATGACGCGCTTCTCGCGTGCGAAAGTAAGGATTTACCAAATCCAGGTCGGCCAACTGCACCCGTACACCCGAGTGGTGCTGGTGCACCGCCAGGCTGATGGCCACCTCGGTCTTTCCACTGCCGTAGTTGCCTACGATCAGTACCAGCCCGCGTAACAGCAAATCCGATTCCATGTATCCGGCCACGGCCCCTTCGAAAGTTCGATTGTGCCGGTGCTACGCCGCCGGCCAAAACGATTCTTGCAGATCCGCTGTGGTCCGAGAATAGCACAAGCACGAATCCGGTAACCTATTGGCTTCTCCCGCGGGTGTCAAGTAGTTTCAAACGGTTGGCGGATATTGCATCATCTCCCTGCAAATCAAGCGGCTTTTATGCTAAAAGACATATTACATCAAAGCAATCGAATCATTAAACCGTTGGGATCGGGTATATGGCAAAGGTTTCCCTGGGGCTGGAACTACTGACGGCGTCACCCCCAAAATCACTGACAGGCAAGCGGATCGGGCTCCTATGCAACAGCGCATCGGTGGACCGTCGGCTGGTTCATGCCAGAGAGCGCCTGGCATCCATTTTCGGTGAACGTCTGACGGCCATCTTTACACCGCAGCACGGATTGTTCGCCGAAAAGCAGGACAACATGATCGAATCGGCACACCGGCTTGATCCGTTGCTGGGTATCCCCGTATTCAGCCTATACAGTGAAACCCGCAGGCCCACCCGGGAGATGTTCGACCGCATCGATGTCCTCGTTGTCGATTTGCAGGATGTGGGCACCCGCGTTTATACCTTTATTTATACGCTCTCATACTGCATGGAGGCCGCCCGCCGCTACGACAAATCGGTTCTGGTGCTGGATCGGCCCAATCCCATAGGCGGCGCGTTGACCGAAGGCAACTGTCTGGAAACATCCTGGACGTCATTTGTGGGCCGCTATCCATTGCCCATGCGTCACGGCATGACCATTGGAGAGATCGCCCGTATGTTTAACCAGGCCTTCGGCATCGGCTGCGACTTGACAGTGATTCCGCTCAAGGGCTGGACCCGCGACATGCTATTCGCCGAAACCGGCCTGCCCTGGATCGCCCCATCTCCCAATCTGCCCACGCCCCTATCCGCCTTGGTCTATCCGGGACAGGTGATTTGGGAGGGAACCAACGTTTCCGAGGGGCGCGGCACGACCCAGCCCTTCGAGCTGTTTGGCGCACCGTTTATCGATCCGCGCGCCGTATTGGAGACACTGGCCGAAACGCACCTTCCGGGCGTGTCGCTGCGCCCGGTTGAATTTGAACCTGTGGCCAATAAGTGGCAAGGTCAACGTTGCCTGGGCTTTCAGTTGCATGTGATCGATCCCGAGCGGTTTCGCCCCTATCGCACCAGCCTGGCGCTGCTTGGAGCGGTGGTAAAAAACCACGGCAATGCCTTTCAATGGAAACGGCCGCCGTATGAATATGAACATGAACGCATGCCCATTGACCTGATTTTGGGGGATCGCGCTATCAGGGAAGCCATCGAGCAATGCGCTGCCGTGGAAGATTTGGAGCTCGGCTGGCAGGCGAAACTGTCTGAATATGATGACCTGCGACGCGCGTTTTTTCTCTACGGATCGTAAGGGAGCTGTTTTGACCATTGCAAAAGACCATCGCCACTGGAAACGCATGCGATTTAAAACCAATAAGGTTTGGCTGGCCACCGATGCCGGGGAACACCCCCTGATCGAGAAGGGAAAAGTATTGATCAAGTACCAATTGGATCAACCGCATGAGTACTGGGTTCATCCATCGAAAGTAGTGCCCCTGGATTCCGCGGATGCTACGCCGCAAGCGCCGAAAAAACGGCCATTGAATCCAGACGCCAAGGCCGGCCGGCGGTCAGCGACCATCACCGTCGATCGTGGGGCCGATACCATTCACATTTACACCGACGGCGCCTGTTCCGGGAATCCCGGACCAGCGGGAATCGGCGTCGTGCTCCGTTACAAGGAAAAAGAAAAGGAGATATCCCGCTTTCTCGGTGCAGCCACCAATAACATCGCGGAGTTGGAGGCCATTAAAACCGGCCTGCTGGCGGTGAAGAACCGCGATTTGCCGGTACTGCTGCACACGGACAGCAGCTATGCATTGGGCTTGTTGACCCGGGGTTGGAAGGCCAAGCAAAATGAATCGCTGGTCGAAGAGGTGCGACGGATAGTGGCATCATTCAAACAGTTGCAGTTTGTAAAAGTCAAAGGCCATGCCGGAGATCCGGACAACGAACGGGCTGACCGCTTGGCCGTGCAGGCCATACGGCAAGCCGGCGGATAAAGAATCCTTTTGGGTGCGGGAAAGAAATATTTCCATCGGATTGCGCCGATTTGGTTCGCCCAAAAGGCACATCCACCGGTGCATATCAAGTATGTACCGGTGGATGATACGCCG
>JABDRH010000421.1 GCA_013041835.1 Desulfatitalea sp.
GAAGAAGATCTGTGGCGACTCATGGGAATGGGCGCTGACCGGCTTTGCAGAATTGATCTGACCGGGCCCGAAGATGCGCCGGAAGAAATTCCCGGCGCAGTGGACTCCTGGGCCAAGGCCCGGGTCCTGACCCGGGCGGTTAAAACCCTGAAGGGCGACCTTGTATTGTGCGGCAAGGCGTCGCTCGACCGCCAAAACGGCCTGGTGCCAGCCTACATGGCCCATCTGCTCCATTTGCCTTTTCTCGCCGGCATTCTGGATTTGAAATTGACGGATGATCACCATTCCCGCATTACGAAAAACGCCGGAAGGGGACGCCGGGAAATCGTGGATTGCCGGTTACCGGCATTGTTCAGCGTGGACCTGCCACCCGGACCCACACTCAAGCCTGCCTATACTGCCATCCAATCCGCACGCCGGAAAGAGATCATCCAAATGGTCTGCGACACCTACCCCTTGACAGCCAAAACCCGGATATTGGCGACCGCGACACCCAGGCCGCGACCTAAACCCATCCCGGCGCCGGATAGCGCCCTGCCCAGCTTTGTCCGGATCAAACAACTTCTTTCAGGCAGCGTCACGCAAAAAAAAGGCCGACAGGTTACCGGTTCCGCGGAGCGCCTGGTGGAAAAAATCATCAACTTCATGGAACATCATGGCGTCTTGCCGCGTAACGCCGCCGACAAGGCTGTGGATTGATCATGACAGCGGCTTTGCTGGAAGACTCATTTGAAAACAACACTGAAACCATCTTTTCAAAGACCCGTTTTACGCTCAAGGTCCCCTTTATCAATATTTTATTGCCTGAGCTCAGGATCTCAATGATTATTTTTTTTATAGACACCGCGTGATACGGTATCAATCAATCCTTTTTGAGTCAGTTTGTACAGTGCATTGCTGACCTGGCGTGGTGCAAGACCGGCCTTTTCCCTTATTTCTGCAATCGTGGTACCTTCGGCGCTTATCAACCCATGGATAATTTCAAGCAAGCTTCCATTATCGCTTGCTTGAGTCGATTCAGCTGCCTTCGGAGCTATTTCCTTAGGGACCACTTTCTTTGCTGCTTTTTTAGCTGTAACCTTTTTTTTGGGGGCTGCCTTTTTCTTGCCGGCTGTTTCCTTTACAGGCTTTACCTGTACATCCTCTTTTTCAAAGGTATCAGCCACATGTTCCAATTTTTCGGCAAGTGCCAACAGTGCTTTAGAAATCGAACTTAATTCCTTCATTAGTTTCTTCATCGAAAAAGTCTCCTTTAAACAGGTAAATAGGCCGAACCAAACTCATGTAGTCCGTTTTTTTAGCGGCCTTTCAGTATCGCTAAAATACGAAATGTTGCTCTGAATCTTCGGCGAGTTTTCCTATAATAAGACTGTATAAAGATCAAGCAAAGATACCTTTGTTTGGTATGCAATCATCAATTAGAGGGCCTGGCGGTCAGGTTGGCCCACAGCACCTTCAGTTCCAAACCGGTGGGGGCTTTTAACGCTCTTTTGTTTTCCTGTCTGGTGGCGAACTGAATTTCCGGTGCTCTACTGGAAAACCGATTGCCGGCGGATACGCTTCCGTTGGTGGCATAATACCGCCGCCCTTTAATGAACGCCTGATGGGGCGCATATCGCTCGACACGCAACTGATTGCCCACTGCAGGGTAAACGGCTTGGTAGTCGCCGGGTCGGACACCACAGAAAATGCGGTAATGGGCTTGCGAATCATGACTCATTGCGCCCTCCTTCTCGAAATCATTTATCATCCTTCCATTGTGCAAAATGGGCTGCCCCCCATATCAAATAATTCTACCATAAATAGGGAAAATTCAATTCGCATCAGGGATACGGATAACGACCTTGTCTATCGTGCCGCTGAATGCGTTTTCGCGGTCGTAGTCTTTCGACACCGGTGTGCCGGTATCCTCTCCGACATCAAAGGTCTCGGACAGGGAATAGAGCACCGGGAGGATCCGGCCGATTTCGCCCTGGCCAACCTGTGCGCCGTTGACAGAAAGCGTCACCAGACCGGACAAGCCTTCAGCAACCGCGTATTCGGCCTTCAGTTCCACTTTCCCGCTTGGCAATGGCGCATCCGAGCGAACGTAATACCGGTCCTCGTTATAAGCGTTGAAGGCGTATACCAGCCGGTTGTCGTGGACATAGAAGGCGTATCCGCCATAGAGTCCACCGGCGGCCACCAGCACGCCTTTGGCGCCACCGTCGGGAATTTTCGCATACGCCGTGATGGTATGGTTGCGGTTCTTGACCTGCGGCGAATAGGGCTCCGAAATCCGTACGGCACCGGGCGGATAGAAGACAAACTCGTTGCGTTGCGGCGCGAAGTGGCTGTTGGTTTCGGCAATTCGAGAAATGATATTGTCATATAGCGGATAGACATTGTATTTCCATGCATCCTCGTCCCAGGCGGCCTGCAGCTCTTCCAGTTTCTCCGGAAATTTGTCTGCAAGGTTGTTTTGTTCTGAAAAGTCTTCGGCAACATGGTAGAGTTCCCAGACGTCCTTTTCGAACGGAAATGTGCCGCCAGTGTCCCAGGGCATGCGGTTCGCATGGATGGTCACGGCCTTCCAGCCGTCCATATACATGGCCCGGTTACCGAGCAACTCGTAGTACTGCCGGGCATGGCGATCCGGCGCATCTTTATCGTTGAACGTATAGGCGAAGCTAGTGCCATCGAAGGGCACCTGTTTGATACCGTCGATTTCCTTAAGGGGCTCCAGCCCCAGGGCTTCAAGGATGGTCGGACCAATATCGATGATATGGTGGTACTGATCACGGATTTCCCCTTTCGCCTTGATGCCGGCAGGCCAGTGCACGATCAGCGGATCCTGCACGCCGCCGTTGTGAACGATCTGCTTGAAGTATTTAAACGGGGTGTTCCCCGCCCACGCCCAACCGGCATGGTAGTGGTTGTTGGTTTCCTCCCTTCCCCACTCGTCATAAAAACGGAGATTCGTTGAGAGATCCGCCTGCAGGCCGTTGACAAACAAAACCTCGTTGTGGGTGCCCGCGAGGCCGCCTTCTGCGCTGGCGCCATTGTCCGAGGTCAGCATGATCAGCGTGTTGTCCAGCTCGCCGATACGTTCCAGGGTTTTGAGAATCCTGCCGATTTCCATGTCAACATGGTCGAGCTGGGCGGCAAAGGCCTCCATCTGGCGGGCAAACATCTTCTTCTGGTCGTCGCTGAGGTCGACCCAGGCCTGGATGCCGTCCGGCCGTTGGGTCAGGACCGTTCCGGCGGGGATGATACCCCTTTTTAGTTGCTGCTTGAAGATCATCTCCCGGGCCTTGTCCCAGCCCATGTCGAACTTACCACGGTATTTCTTCAGATACTCCTCCGGAGCGTGGTGGGGCGTATGCTGGGCGCCCGGGGCCCAGAACATGAAGAACGGCCGGTCCGGATCGATTGAGGCCTTGCCGGTCAGGTAATGGATCGCCTTGTCGGCCATATCGGTCGACAGGTGATAATCGGGATTGCCGCGAGCCGGCTCAACCGGTTCGTGGCCCGCATACATGACCGGGGTAAAATTGTTCACATCGGCCGCCATGAAGGTATAGGTGTGGTCGAAGCCGTCATGCGTCGGCCAGTAGGTGTAGGGCCCGACCTGCTGCACCTGGAAGCCGGGCGTATGGTCCCACTTGCCGATGGCATACGTCGACCAACCGGCTATTTGGGCGTTGCGTGATATCGCCTGTGCCGACTTCGGAACGCGGCCCGAATACCCGGGAAATCCCATTGCGGTGTTCGCGTGGGATCCCAGCCCGATGGAGTGGTGATTGCGCCCCGCCAGGATCGCGGCGCGCGATGGCGAGCATAGGGCCGTCGTGTGGAAATTGTTGTAAAGCAAGCCTCCGGCGGCAAGCCGGTCGATATTCGGTGTCTCGACCAAGCCGCCATAGGCGCCGAGCTGCCCGTAACCCACATCGTCAAGCAGGATAATCAGGACGTTCGGCTCGTCTCCGGTAAAGGTCGGATCTTTTGGCCAGGCCTCGACCGAATCCTCGTAGCTCCGGGCGATCTTGCCGTCGAAACCCTCAACGGTTTTGGTTTTGGGGGCGTCCTGGGTGCATGCAAAGCCGGCCCAGGAACCAACCAACAAGGCAGCAACCCATGTGGCGATTTTAATGGATAAAGGTCTTTTCATAGTCTGCTTCTCCTTTCTTCTAACTGGTTCAGTCGCCCACGGCGCCTTCCTGAAGCTGTTCCATTACCCTGTCCAGATTGAACGAGCCGGGTTTCTGACGCGGGGGAAATTCCTTTAATGTCTCAATAGCTTTCGCCACCTCTGCCTGAATCGGTATCGCATGGAAACCGACCTTCTTAGCCCAC
This sequence comes from Desulfatitalea sp., assembly GCA_013041835.1. Classification (GTDB taxonomy): domain Bacteria; phylum Desulfobacterota; class Desulfobacteria; order Desulfobacterales; family Desulfosarcinaceae; genus Desulfatitalea. The sequence continues at coordinate 4,336 of JABDRH010000421.1, forward strand.
CACTGATTGTAGCTGTTCGAGTCGGTGTCCGCACGCTCGAAGGGATCGCGGCGCAGGTGGTAGAGTTTGGGGACCCGCAGGTCCACAAACGGATCCCGCCACACATCAAATTTGCTCGCCCGCTGTTCCGAAAACACGATCTTCCAGTCGCCGTTACGAACGGCCAGCAACTTGCCGTCATCGCTCACGTAGAAGAACCCGTTACGCGGACTCTTGTCCGTTTTACCGGTCAACAGGTCGAGGATGTTGTGGCCATCCAGGTGGACTTTAAAGGTTTTATTCCCGGCGGCGTGTCCCTTTAACAGTTTTTCCTTGATTTTCGTATCACCGACTGCGGCCATAAGGGTCGGCACCCAATCCTGGTGTGATACGATCTCATTGGTCACCGAACCAGGCTTGATGTGACCGGGCCAACGCACGACTGCCGGAACGCGAAAACCGCCTTCCCAATTGGTGTTCTTTTCACCACGGAACGGTGAGATGCCGCCGTCGGGCCATTCGTTGTAATGCGGACCGTTGTCCGTGGAGTATAAAACAATCGTATTGTCGGCAACACCCAATCGGTCGAGAAGGTTGAGAACCTTGCCGACGTGATTGTCGTGTTCCACCATGCCATCAGAATAGAAATTCCCGCCTTCACCGGAAATACCCTTATTCTTTTCACTGATGTGCGTGTAGTAATGCATGCGTGAAGCATTAAGCCAGACAAAAAACGGTTTCTTGGCCGAATGGGCTTGCTCGATAAAATCGATAGCCGCATCAGTGAATTCGTCATCAACGGTTTCCATCCGTTTTTTGGTCAGCGGGCCGGAATCTTCGATTTTGCCGTCCGCTGAAGACTTGATCACGCCACGCGGACCGTATTTTTTACGGAATTCCGGATCTTTGGGGTAATCTACATCTTCCGGTTCCTCCTCGGCATTGAGATGATACAGGTTCCCGAAGAATTCATCAAAACCGTGATTTGTGGGCAGATGCTCGTCAAGATCCCCCAGATGGTTTTTGCCGAACTGTCCGGTCATATAGCCATGAGGCTTCAGCAATTCAGCCAGGGTCGGATCTTCAGGCTGGATACCTTCTTTGGCTCCAGGCAATCCCACCTTGGTGAGCCCGGTTCGGAAAGGATGCTGGCCTGTAATGAATGCCGCGCGTCCCGCTGTACATGATTGTTCAGCGTAATAATCCGTAAAGATCATACCCTCCTGAGCAATCCGGTCGATATTCGGGGTTTTATATCCCATCATGCCACGATTATTATAGCTCAAATTCCAGTAGCCGATATCATCCCCAAAAATCACCACAATGTTCGGTTTCTTTGCGGCAAATGCCTGGCTGCAGGTGATCGCCATCACAATTGAAATTGCAGTTACAATTAATTTTTTCTGTCTCATTCTAACCTCCTTTTAGTTAAAAATTAAAAGTAACGACCTATAAACCAGTTAACTAAAGATGGTATTCTCTACGCCATAGGGTTGGCCAACGCTCCGTAGGTCCAGCTTAAGCACGACTGCTCTGGGCGCCTTCCCCCACCCATCTCCGGATGATGGTGCCCCTCGGCAGATGGCCTGTGCCGCCCTGTATGGACCCATCGGCCCAGGTTTTAATCAAGGGGATTAAATAAACCGTTCTCATACTGTTTCAATCGCGGCGCGATCTCTTCGAAATCAGGAATGGTTGAAAACAAACCACCGACAACCCGCACGGGAAAAGTCGGCGAGTGGGTCGCCTCCTGAAGACCCTCGAGCACGAAAACATTCATGACCGCAAATTCGGTGGCCGTGGTCTCATTCACACCGTCCCGCCGCAGGGCCACGCTGTTGGCGAATCCACCGTGACCGCTCAGGTGTTTATCGGCCTTTCCGGGGAAACAAAAACACGACAGAGCATCGGATTCCAAATCCTTCAGGGCTTGATGCGGAATCCTCATACCAATATTTCGGTACAATACCGAAGCTGACCATTTGCGAGCCGATTTGAGTCACCTTTGACAGAAACACCGCGCACATGCCGGAATCCTGATCGTTTTCATGGTCCAGGGTGTGTTCGAGCTGAATGCCAAGCGTCCAGCCGCCATGAAATACTCGGGAAAGGAACGGATTCAAGAACGTCGAGGAAATGTCGGCACGGCTGCCGGAGCCGGCGTACGACCCGATATGGTTGGCCAGGCCGCCATAGGTCCAGGGGCCGGTTTGCTTGAGGACAACGCCCGTTGGACCCGCTCCCCATTTTTCGGTCCCGAGCTCGTCATCCGACGCCGTCGGCAGGAGCAGCACCGGTCCGACACCCCAGATCAAACCGCTGGGGCCGGGGTGGGGGGAAAAGAAAAGGGATTGGACCGTATCGCTCAGCCCGGTCTTGCTCCCGGCGCCTGGAACGATATCATCCTGATACATAACCGGGACGATGGTCCGGGAGAGCAGGATCCATTTATTATTGAGTTCAAACGGTATAACGGGCTGAATGTTGAGTGTGAAACGTTTGCCGTCGTCATTCGGACCGATGTTTGTGTCGTAGTTGAACTGAAACGGAAAACTGGCAAGATCCGCCACAGGGTTGGCAAGCTGTTTTGCAAGCTCGTCGGCATCATCCTGGGCAACGGCCGGAATTGCAAAAAACATGAGCATCAAACAAAGCGTAACAATAAAAAGAATGGAAAAATCATATAATTTCATCGTATTAACCTCACAGTTTGAATATTAAAAAAACAAATTCTGATTAATCTCAGGCCGGGAAAACAATTTTTCCTTCCTTTTTTAATCATCCTTATGATGCTTTGACATGTTTTCCTCTTTTCGGTTAGTGGTGATATATTCCCCTTGCAGAAGCCATATAGGTAACCTCTCCATTCATTACCGTTGCCAGAACCTGTATACTTTTTATCCGCATGGGATCAATTGTTAATGGGTTTTCCGACAGCACAACAAAATCGGCATATTTCCCGGGTTCAAGACTGCCCATTTCATTTTCAAGACCCAGGACCTTTGCAGCCTCAAGCGTATAGCCCAGCAGAGCCTGTTTCGCGGTAATTCGTTGTTCCGGCCCTAATTCTTTACCTGAGGAAGTCAACCGATTCACTGCTACCCACATGGAATGTAATGCATTAGGGGGATTAACCGGCGGATCGTTATGAATACCGTAAGGTATGTTGCGTGTTACAGCGCTCTTCATGGAATTGATTTTGGGAGCCCTTTCCGGTCCAATCAGGAGGTCGCGGTGCATATCACCCCAGAAATACACATGCGGTGTGAAAAAGGTCATGCCGATATTTCCCATATCCCTGATCCGGTTAAACTGGTCCTCACGCACATACTGACAGTGGATCAGGTGCGGTCTGATATCATCCCTCCCGGTCTCTTTTCGGGCATATTCAATGGCATTCAGCGCCAGATCCATTGCTCCGTCGCCATTGGCATGGATACCCGGGGCAAATCCAAGCGCCAGCATCAATTTAACCTGCTGGTTGAATTCTTCCTGCGTACCGCGCGCGCCCTTTTTTGTGTCAGCCTCCAGTTTGTAGAAAGGCTCGGTAAAGTATCCTGTACCGCTTTGTGTAGAACCATCGGTCCAGGTCTTGATGAACGGGATTTTAAAGAGATCCGTCTCATAGTTTTTTATTTGCGGGGCAATCTCTTCCAGGCCCGGCATGGTTATAAACATACCGGCATATACCCGAACAGGAAATCCAGGCTCCCTGGAGATCCTTTCCATCATATTGAGCATATTCGCATTCATCATTGCCAGTTCCGTGGCAGTCGTAAAACCTTGCGCCGCATGATAGTTAGCGGAATTCATAATGGTTTCTTTTGTTAATGCCGGCATTTTGCCAACCATCATCCAGGCGGGCATTCCATTAAGATAACCGGTCAGCTCGCCGTTTTCATCCTTTTCAAATGTGCCGCCCGGCGGATTCGGCGTTTCTTTGGTAACGCCGGCAACTTCCAGCGCCTTACTATTCACATAGGCTGCATGGCCACTCATGTGAAAGACACACACCGGTATATCGGGAAACAACGCATCCAGCTCCTGAATCGTCGGGCCTCGTTTTTCCGCATAAAGCGTCTGATCAACCGCCCAGGCATAGAGCCATCCGTCGTCATCCGGCTTGCCCTGCTGCTTCAGTTTCTTCAGCGCCTCTTTAAGGGTGGGGCAAACAAAAGGGGTTATATCAAGGTATTCAAGGACAGCTCCGTACTGCACGATGTGGTCGTGGGTTTCGATAAACCCGGGGACGACCGTCTTGCCCTCCAGGTCAACATATTCATAGCTTTTTCCGGCTGCTTTTTTTATCGATGCAAGATCACCGACAGCTAAAATCTTCCCGTCCTTAACCGCCATTGCCGATGCGTTCGGCTGTTTGTCATTCATGGTCAGGACATTTCCGTTGGCAACAATGACGATGTCTTTATCGCCGGAAGCCGTTGATTTGTTTCCCTGAGAAGTCATTTCACTATTGTCCCGGGAGGCCTTCTCATTGGTCTCCTGGTCGGCAGTGCAGGAAAATACAAAAAGAATCCCAAAAACCAATACAATGCGCATTAAATTTTTAATCATATTTACCTCCTTTACTTCGATATTGAATGTTTCCTCAGTAGAAAAATTGAAATAGGTGAGTTCACTTTTATGATTTTATGCTTTCCCGGTTTGCGGTTAGTTTCCTGCAAGACCGATGGTTAGATGCTATCTTCGATTTCTACCATTGCCTCCCGGGGATTTCATATTTCCGGGAGTGCTCCTTTGCCGGTTCTGGTAAAAATCGCCGGTGCGCTGATTTCCGCGGCTCCTGTTGAGCTGTTGGGAGTCAAGGGACCTGCGGTTATTGATCGTGGGATTTTGCCGTTGCGGCGTTGACGGCCTGGTCTGGATACTTTGAGATGGCCGGGCATTACCTGGCGAAGGCCGGGTCGAGGGTTGTTGCGCCGGACGCTGTGCGGGTTGCTGCCCCGGTCTCTGGACCGGACCTGAAGGAAGTCGCGCCGGCTTTTGTACCGATCCGGAGGGTTGCTGTGCAGGTCTCTGGGTTTGAGGTCTCCATTGGCCGTCCTGTCGCTGTTCCCATCCGTTCCGGCCTTTCCTGAAAACATTACCATTCTTGTCTGTAAACACATCGTTCGGCATCAAGGCCGGTTTGCCGGTACGTACGTTGTCTTTGCGGTCCATTGTCGCCGGGCGGGTTCTGTCCCCGGTAGATTTATCCGGACGCCTGTCATACAGGTCACCACTGGCCGGGCGGGTAACAGGTCGCTGGCCGGCAGGCAGTTGAGCTGGTTTTCCCTTGCCCGGCGGCTTGGCTATGGGCGGTTTTGGTTTTGCTATCGGGTGTTCAGGCCGTGGAGGTCGTGGAGGCCTGGAAGGTCTGTAATGCGGCGGCCGGTAGTAAGGCGGACGATACCAGGGCGGTCCCCACCATCCGCCCCAGCAAGGCGGCCCCCAGGCGTACCCGAAGTGAAAACTGAATGGGCCGTGGTAATAAGAGTACCCGAAACTCCAGCCGTAATAACTGCTGTAACGTACACTGAAGCCATAGGTACAATGCCTGGGGTAATAATAATGGCGATACCAGGGGCGATAGTAATATCCGGTGCCGTAAACCACGACACCGTGGTGAATGTAACATCCGGTATAACCGGGCGTATACCCGACATAAACGACTTCCGGTGTCGAATCATATACATAAACATACTTGATATTATTCACCGGTGAAGACGGCGGAATATCCTGAACTTCGGTTGGTACGGAATCCGCTACAATCCAAGGACCATTCGGGCCTGCGGCCGTAAACCATATTCCGTTGTCTACCGCATAGTATTTCCCTTTGACGCGGATAACGGGGGTGGCCGTATTGAGAGCGTAATCGATTCCGGTTCCCTTGATTAATTCGAATTCGGGATCTCCGTCATATATCACGGTCAGTTTTGCTTCCGAACGGTTGACGGTGGCCGTTTCCGGTATCTGGGCGTCCAGTACGGCATCCAGGGCCTCTTCGGTCCCGGGGACGCCGGCCCGCAGCTCCCCTTTGTCCGATTCCGCCGGGATTTCGGTGAAAGATTCGGGTAAACTATCCGGCGGTACATATGACCAGGAGCCATCCAGCTTTTTGGATTTGAACCAGCGTCCGGAAAGGAGCAAATAATAACTACTCGTATCGATCTCGAACAGAAGGTCGTTATCCGTATTTTTAACAACCATCAGGTTGTTGCCGGGGAAGGGCATAAATTGGGGGTCTCCCTCGACAGACAGCAGCTCCGTGGGCTTCGTGGCGCCAAAGACGACAATACCCGCTGTGAACGCAGATTCGGCATCGGCATCATCGGAAGGTTCCCTTTCCAGGGTGGCCACATCCGCCGGTGGATTGTTTGTTTCCTGCCATCGACCCGATATTTCCCGGGACATGTACCAGGCATCCTTGCCGATCAGATAATAGGTTTTGTCCGCTTTTCGAAAGATCATGGGAAAGGGTGTATTGATAACGGCCATCAACTCGGTATTTTCGATGGATTTCAATATGGGATCACCATCCACAATAACCAGCGCCGCCGGTTTATCCACATAAATAATTTCAGGCGGATCGTTGTTGAGCGCCTGTTCCGTCTTCAATCGATCCTGTTCCACCTCGAGCCCGGTGACAAGCTGGTCGATGGAGAGCACGATATTCCATTTGGGGATTTCCAGACTCAGGACATCGGCGAACCATTGTTCCTGTTCCGCTGTGGCATCGGGAAAACGGGATCGAACGTTCTCGATGGCAACCAGGCGGACCATACGTTCGTCCCGGTTTGTTTCAATCCGTGCTTCCATCCAGACCGCGCCAAACACCGGTTCTTCCTTGTTTTTCCCCTGGACCGAAGCTGCAAAACGGGATTGGATGCGATTTTCACTGAAATTTTCCAACTGGGGCTGATAGATGACGATTTTCGCCTCGGATGTTTCAATTACGCGCGGCCATTTCAATTCTGAAGGCACTGCCGTCTCCCCATCTGCTGTTTGAGCATATGAGGGCAGTATGAAACAGAGAAAAACCAAGAAGATGGCCGACATCAATTCCAGTAATCTCTTCATTTAACAACCTCCGCCAACGAATGTTTGTGAATTATTGATACCGTTGCCCCTCTTTGACGGTATGATCGCCGGATCTCATTTTTCCAACACGTCCAAAGCAAGAACGGTCGCGATCTTCGTGCCGTAGGGGATGGCCTCCAAATCAATCATGTAGTTCGGCTGATGCATAAAGAAAGGAAATTCTTTTCCTTCTTTATTGGCCGCAGCATACACATCAGGGGGCGCCGATCCGATAAAAATATAGGCACCCTGGACCCCTTCAATCCCCTCGATGAGGGCAAAGGCATCATCCGATCCGGAAACCTCCAGATCATGCACCCCGGTGCCTTCAATGGCACGCGCATCGGTGATGGCCTTGTCCGCGGCATCGGCTTCCTTGAGTACCTTTCGGATGCGGGTCATCCATTCGGGAGAATTGACCACCGGCGGCGCGTAGCCTCTCACATCGATGGTCGGCATCATGTCGTCTGAAGTGCTGCCGTAGGTGCGCGCAATATTATTACTGATACGCTTGATACTGTTCACCATCTTCTCTCCGCTCTCAAGCGTTGTGTAATGCAGTTTGAGTTTGAGCCGGGCCTCGGTGGGGATAACGTTGTAGGTGTCCCCGGCCTGTACCATGCCGACGGTGAGTACGGAGGTCTCCGTGGGGTCCATCATGCGCGACACAATGGTCTGATACTGCACGATCGCGGCTCCGGCCATGATGATGGGATCGGTGGCAACGTGCGGTGATGACCCGTGGCCGCCGGACGCGTGGAATGTGACGTCGATATGCTGTGAGCCGGTATTGG
>JABDRH010000434.1 GCA_013041835.1 Desulfatitalea sp.
TCGTTGGTCTCAGGCACCTTGCCGATCAACCGGACTAGATCGTCGGTCCGGTCGCCAAACGTCAGTTCTTTGAGTGTAATGGTGTCGGATTCGCACACGATCACGGCGCGCTCGATGACGTTGCGCAGCTCGCGCACGTTGCCCGGCCAATCATGGCTGGTCAGGTAGGGCACGGCGTCGTCCGAAAGCCCCCGCACGGATCTGCCCATTTGCCGAGCGAACTGGGCGATAAAATGGTAGGCAATGGGCAGGATGTCTTCGCTGCGCTCTTTAAGCAACGGCAGGTAGATGGGATAGACAAAGATACGATAATAAAAGTCGTGGCGGAAACGGCCCTGGTCCACCAATTGTTCCAGATTCTGGTTGGTGGCGAAGATCAAGCGGACATTCACCGTCCGGGGTTGGGTGCGACCCTTGGGGATGAATTCGCGGCTTTCGAGAAAACGCAACAATTTGGCTTGGACGGCCATGTCGATGTTGCTGATTTCGTCCAGAAAGACGGTGCCGCCGTCGGCTTGTTCGAAAATGCCGGCCTTGTCCGCATGGGCGTCGGTGAAAGCCCCCTTGGCATGTCCGAACAGCTCGCTTTCAAGCAGGTTGCCGGACAAGGTGCCGCAATCCACGGCGAAAAAGACCTTGCCATTGCGCCGGCTGTTGGCGTGTACGGCCCGGGCCACCAGTTCTTTGCCCGTGCCGCTGGCGCCGCATACCAGCACGGTGGAATCGGTGGCGGCCACTTTGGCGATCATTTCAACGACGCGCTGGATGCGGCTGCTGCCGCCCACCAGTTGGTGGGTGGTCCTGGTGGGCGGTCGGTTCTCCCGGCCCTTGAGGGTGCGGTTTGCCAGATGCTGGCGGTGGGCTTCAATGGCCTGATCGATCATGCTGCGCAATTCATCCGGTGTGAAGGGTTTGGGCAGGTAGTCGAAAGCGCCCAGTTTCATCACTTCGATGGCCGAAGATACGGTGGCGTACCCGGTAATGACGATCACGATGGTGTCCGGCGCCATCTCCTTGACCCGGCGCAACACTTCCATGCCGCCCATGCGCGTCATTTTTAGATCGGTGACCACGACGTCGTAGGGCGCCTGGGTAAACCTGTCCAAGGCGTCGCGACCATTGTCGGCGCAGGTCACCATATGGCCGGCCCGCGTCAATATTTTTTCACAATTGTGGCAAATATGGGGCTCGTCATCCACCACGAGAATTCGGGCCTGCGGCTTCATCTTCGGTTCCTTTGCCGACCGGCAGATAGATGTGAAAACAGGTGCCCTTGCCCAGGCTGCTCCGGGCGTCAATGGTGCCGTTGTGCTGCTCGACGATGCCGTGCGTGATGGACAGACCTAAACCCGTACCCGATTCCTTGGTGGTGAAGAAGGGCTCGAAGATCTGCCCGAGGTGATCCGGGGCGATGCCTTCGCCGGTGTCACAGATTTCAATGTGCACCACAGATTTTTCTTCCACATAGGCACTGCTGATGCTGATGGTGCCGTCTTCGGGCGTGGCTTCCACGGCGTTGAGAATCAGGTTGATCAAGGCCTGCTCGATCTGGCCCTTGTCCAGCATCTGGTCCGGAATCTGAGGCGCCAGCTTGGTTTGGACCGTAATGTCCTTGAAGGCCGCCTGTTTCTGGGTAAGCAGCACGCCTTCGGTGATGATCGTGTTGATGTTGGCGATCGCTTTTCGAGGCTGGTTTTGCCGGGCAAAATCCAGCAGGCTGGTGACGATTTTGCGGCAGCGAAGGGTTTCATTGGCGATGATATCCAGTTCCTCTGCATTGGGGTCTGCCGGGTCCAACTCCTCGCGCACCAACATGGCCGATGTGAGAATCGTGGTTAACGGATTGTTGATTTCATGGGCCACCCCGGCTGACAGGCGTCCGATGGAGGCCAGCTTTTCCTGCTGCATAAGGGTCTTTTGTACATTGATATCGCGGGTAATGTCCCTGGCGATTTCGATGGCGCCGGTCACCTCACCGTTTTCCACCAGGGGATAGGTGCTGATGGAATAGAACAACTCGCGTTTATGCTTGTCCAGGTGCACGTGGGTCGTCTGGTTGGGTTTGCCGGTGGACAGGGTCTTGATCAACGGACAGGGGTGCCGGTCGCCCGTGCAGGGGGTATCGCCATGGTGTGTGATTTCGAAACATCGGCGGCCGATCACTTCATCACGGGTCAGCCCGAGTTTGTTCAGCAGGTGCCGGTTGATTTCCGCGATGGTGTAATCGTGGTTGATCACCATCACCTCTTCCTGGATCAACTCATCAAGGATCATTTTGTACTTGGTCCGGGCGCTGAGCAGCTCTTGGCGCGCTTTTTGGTGAAGCTCGGCCACGTATGAAACCTCCCAGAAAAGCTGGACCGTCTGGCTGGAGATGAGCCGCACCGAGGATTTTTTACGGCGCAGCAGATCGTTGAATACGTCGTCGTCACCGGTCAGTTCGATAATCAGGTCGATACCGGACTGATTCAGCAAAAGGGTATAGTCCCTGGCGGTCAACAATCCCTTTTGCCGGGCAAGGCGATAGCCCGGTGCATTCGGATCGATATCCGCAACCGCGACAATGTTGGGTTTTATTTTCTGAAACGTGTGCCGCTCAAATATTTCCATCAGGCGTACGCAACGGTCCCCGCAACCCACAATGATGATGTTCATATGATAGATCCTGTCCGCGATAATGGATTGATACGCATAGAACTGCACTATACATTGAATCATAAAGGCTTACAAATCAGCCGTCCCGAAAACGCCGAATCCAGCAGATGTGGTATTGATTTCGATATTTTTATCGCTATTATCCGTGCTGTTTGGCTTGGCAAATCGAATCGTCCGGAAACTTGCGGCACACCGGCCGTTTAAACTCTTGCGAACCAGAAAGGAAGCGCCATGCAATTCAACAACCTCGATGAAATCATAGACTTTGCCATTGACAAAGAAAAAGAGGCGGCCGAGTTTTATTTCAAGGTCAGCACCCAGGAACAGTTTTCAGGAAAGCGGCAAATGCTCGAAGAGTTCTCCGCCGAGGAGCGAAAACACCAGCGGCTGTTGGAGGATCTGAAGGCGGGAAAAGTGAGCGCAAGGATAGATGATTATAAATTCAAATGGATCACCGATATTAAACGCAGTGATTTTGTTGACGACGTTGAATACCATCCCGGCATGAGCTATCCTGAACTTTTGCTGTTTGCCATGAAACGCGAAGAAAAGGCATTGAAATTATACAATGAAATGCTGACCAACGCCCAAACCGAAGACCAAAAAAAGGTGTTTAAGATGCTGTGCCAGGAGGAAGCCAAGCATAAACTCACGTTGGAGACCATGTACGACGATCATATGGCCGCCCAAGGCGATTAAGGGGCACCCCAATACCCGAATTCAGCGTTGGCGTTATGCGTTTATCTATTCTGCGGCCCTGATGAAAAACAACACCTCCAACCCACCGATGATTATTGTGGTGTGCGGCCCGACGGGCGTGGGCAAAACCATGTTCGCCATCCGCCTGGCCCAACGGTTCAAGGGTCAAATCGTGGGGGCCGACGCCATGCAGATTTACCGGCGCATGGACATCGGCACGGCCAAGCCAACGATCGATGAGCAGGCCATGGTTCGTCATCATATGGTGGACATCGTCGAGCCCGAGACACCATTCGATGCCGCGATGTACGGTCAACGGGCCCATGCCGTGATTCAACGACTGCTTGCCCGCGGGGTGCCGCCC
>JABDRH010000436.1 GCA_013041835.1 Desulfatitalea sp.
CAACTTGCGATTCACGCCATGGCAGGCGCGACAGCGCCTCGACGCTGATGGGTGCGCGGTTCCACCGCAGGCTTGCCAAGGCGGCCAGGGTCTGCTGATCCAATCGCTTTATGTGGTTGCCCAAGGCCGTGCCCGTGATCCAAACGCCCTGGGCCAGCAGCCGGGGTCCCAGTGCTTTGGCCACCAGGTTGAAAAATTTCAGAGTCACCGTTATCTCGCAACGAGGATCTCGTGCCGGATGGGCCGCCGGCAGGGAGATGTCTTTTCTGAAACACGCCAGCAGGCTGCCTTTGCGTAAAGTGGCGCCCATCAGACCGGGCATGGCCGCCGACAGGGCAATAACCATGTCGGGCGCCATGACCACCTGATCCAGCCGGTCCACGACCCGCCCGTTGACGAATACCGTCTGCACTTGCTTGTCGATATAATCCCATTGAATAGCCAACTGCCCGCACAGCAGATCGATCAGGCAGACACCCGCCGAGGTCTTGATCCCCACCCCGACGCCAAGGAGAGGCAGAAATAGGTCCACATGGGACGAATCGGTTTTAATGCAAAGCCTATCGGAAGTCGTATCAAGTTCAGAAATTATACACCTCATCCAACGCCTGATCACTGACATCAAAAACAACGCCATGGGGGGCCAGCGCCTCTTTGCTCAGATACTCCGGCAAACGGTCATGGGATTTGGTAAAGCCCGCGGCGGAATTGAATTCACGCTCCTGTTTGAGGATCGTCCGGCCCAGGGCGGTGACATCATCGGCCGTCATGGACAGCCCGGCGAACCCATTGATCAGGTCGAGCAGCGATTGAAAGGTATCCGGCTGATCCAGGATGGGAAAGGCGATGAACAGGCACATGCCGGTGGCATCGATGGCCGCCGTGGCGATTTGCAGGTTGCGCGACAGTTCCACTTGGCCTTTGGGGCTCAGGGGGTCCACCTGGCCGCCGATGCTCAACAGGTTGGTGGCGACGGCGTAACCGGCCGTGTGGTCCGCGCCCATGGGGGTAGTGGCATAGGTGACGCCGATACCCTTGACCGCCCGGGGATCATAGGCCGGCATGGATTGCCCCTTTACCACGGGCACCCGTTCCACGCCGAACACCTTGCCGGTCACAGCCGCGCCGCTGCCTAGAATGCGTCCCAGGGGCGTGCCCTTGCCTACCTCTTCGAGCAGCCGGATGGCGCCCTGGGCATCACCGAATTGAGCTATGCCGGATTCCATCGCCACGGCGATGGTGGCGCCCATTTCAATGGTGTCCAGGCCGAAATCATCGTCCATGCGGTCCAGTTGGGCGATGGCGTCCAAATCATCGATACCGCAGTTGCCGCCATGGGCCCACACCGTCTCATACTCCGGCTGCTTGGTAAGAAAGCGGCCGTTCTTGTCGTAAAAGGTGCCCGAACAGCGGATCACGCAGCCGCGATGGCAGCCGTGAGTGGCCGAGCCTTCGCCGCCCCGGTTGTTCTCCAGTTCAGCCAGGGCCTCGCCGCTGATCCTGGACGCCCCTTCGAATTGTCCGGTCTGGAAATTGCGGGTCGGATAGCCGCCCGCCTCGTTGACCACGTTGGTCAACACGTTGGTGCCGTAAGCCGGCAGCCCTTGGCCGGTCACGGGGTGCTTGCGCAATCCGGCAACGAATGCCTTATTGGCGGCTTTAAAGGCTACGGGGTCCTTGGGCGGCCGCATGGGAGCGCCGGCATCGTCAACGACGATCACCTTGACGCCCTTGGCGCCCATCACGGCCCCGACACCACCGCGACCGGCATGGCGCGTGGGCCGCTGCTCCATATCGGAAAAGGCTATCGAGGCGGCCGCCAGCTTCATTTCACCCGCCTGCCCGATGGATATGCAACCGACCTTGCCCCCGAACTCGGCCTTCATCTTTTCCACCAGGTCATAGTTGCCGAGCATTCTGAGGCTGTTGTCGGCGCTGATGAAGGCGCCATCCTTGTTGATCACCACTTTGTAAGGGGTATCCTCCTGGGGCGCACCCTCCAGTATCAGCGCGGCATACCCCAAACGGGCCAGCATTTGGGACGGTTGGCCGCCGGCGTTAGCCTCTTTGATGCCGCCGGTCAGCGGACTTTTGCAGCCGACCGAAATTCTTCCGGACATGGCCGCCGCCGAGCCGCTGAGCAGGCCGGGTGCGATCACCAGCTTGTTCTCCGCACTCAGGGGATGACAGGTGGGGGGCACCTCTGCGGCCACCACGGTCGATGTCATGGCGCGTCCGCCCAGACCGGCGTAAGCGCCCAAGGGTTCGATGGCCCACTGCGGACCATCAGCCCCACTCATGTTGATACGTAGAATTTTGTCCATGCCAAGCCTCCCGTCCTTCAGCGTTATGGTTTAGGGTTCTCGCAAGAATTCGTGGCAGATCGATGGGCGACCCGTAGTCGGGCGGATGACAAGCAAGATCGGCAGCCATCTACCAAGGTAGGTATGGGTAATTTACAGTCCTGTCAAGGAAAACCAATAAATGACACTCAGCCGTTCAAAATAGGCGAAAACCATCGTGCGAAAGGCTAACGGCGCGTGCATGAACAGGCTTCGCATTTTGGTGACGTCACTTACCCCCCGCCAACCGGTGGAAAAATCCCCACCCGCTCTCCACCGTTCAAAGCCGTCTCCGGGCTGCCCTTCACGCCATTGATGAAAATCAATTTGACCTCGGTTAACGGCACGCCCATGCGCGACAACAGCTCCCCAACGGTAATGCTGGGTTCGACGGGATAGTGGGTTGCGTCCGGCGGTTGAAAGCGGCTTAAAGTAGCGAACAGCCTGATGTCGATCGTGGTTAAACGGGTATGCATGCCCTCTTCCGATATGCCCCCTATCGGGGTCGCATTCTGATGGATTTGTTTCTTTCCTGCGCTATGGATGATATCATGGGTTACCAAACATTGCACCGCACTGATATGAAATTGCCAATCCATCCAAGGAGGTGCCTCTATGCGTTGGCGCTGTCTGATATGCGGTTACATTCACGACGGGGACGAGCCCCCCTTCCGCTGCCCGATCTGCGGCGCACCGGCCAAAATGTTCGAACAGGTGACAGCCGCGCCCTCGCCCGAGGGCAAGGGTCCGGGCCATAAAAACCTCGTTTTCTAACCAAAACATTTTGTATTTATTCAAAATCCATTTAGGTCAAAACCTCAAGTGCCGATAAATAGATCAATTAACCCTTTGGAGGTAGATGATCATGGCACTCAATCTGAGAAACAAATTCCTGCTCCCCACGCTGGCGATAGTCATTTTGGGGATGTTGTTTTCCACAACCATCTCCTTTTACAATGCCAGAGGCGCCCTTGAGACGGCCATACAGGGGCAGATCGACGAGGTGACCAAAGGGATCAACCGGCAAATGGAGACCTGGTTCAAAGCGATCAAGCAGGACATCGCCATCTGGAGCGATACGGACGCCTATCAGATGAGGCTGAGCACAAAAGAATCTGTACCAGGATATGACCCGAACAAAGGCTTTGTTCTCGATCAGATGAAGCAAGGTCTCGAAAAAGGCCCCTATTATGACTTCATTGGCCTGGCGGACGCCAGCGGGAAAACAAAGGGCTTCAATACGCGTCAAGAACAAGGGGATGTAAGCGATCAGGAATTCTATCAAAAGGCCATGGCCGGGGAGATCTATTTCTCAGATATCTTTCCAAGCCCTTATGATTCATCCCCGGTCTTTATGGCCGCGGCACCGGTTTACGGGATCGCGGAATTCAGCTTGGAGAACACCAATCAAATTGTCGGTGCAGTATATTGTATCGTGAAGCTGTCCAATTTTGAAGAGGCGTATATTGACACGGTGGATGTGGGCAAATCCGGATTCGCCTATATATACAACCGTAGCGGCAATGTGGTGGCCCACACGGATGATTCAGCCATCTTTAAGATGGACATAAACGCCCATGATTTCGGCCAAACTATCATGAAGCGGAAACAGGGCACATTGACCTATGACTATGAAGGGGTCGAAAACATCGCCGCTTTCAGGACATTTGATGAGACCGGGTGGGGTCTGGTGGTCGGCGTCAGTGCGCATGAGGTGTTTGCATCCGTAAACACGATACGCAGCATCAATATCCTCCTGTGCCTGGTGATTACCCTTCTTATGGGCCTGTGCATGTGGTTTTTGTGCGGCAACTTCATCATCAAGCCCCTGGCCAAACTAAAGGAAGGCCTTAAAGACATCGCCCAGGGTGAAGGGGATCTGACGACGCGCCTGGCGGTTAACCGCGAAGATGAAGTGGGGGAATTGTCTCATTGGTTCAATACGTTCATGGAAAAGCTCCAGAAGATCATCGAGGATATCAAGGCCACAGCCGAGTCCCTCGACGGCTCGTCTTCGGAGCTGTCCCGTTTGTCCGGGACCATGTCCCTAAACGCGGAAAACATGTCGGTCAAGTCCAACACCGTGGCGGTGGCAGCCGAAGAGATGAGTGTTAATATCAATTCCGTGGCGGCCGCAACCGAGCAGGCGTCCACCAACATGAATCTGGTGGCGGTCGCAGCCGATGAAATGACCTCAACCATCAATGAGATCGCGAAAAACTCGGAAAAGGCAAGGCACATTACCGGCGATGCCGTCGCACAATCCGACGATGCTTCCCAGAAGATCGACGAATTGGGCCGGGCCGCCCAGGCCATCGGGAAGGTGACGGAGACCATTACGGAAATATCCGAACAGACCAACCTGCTGGCCTTGAACGCCACCATCGAGGCAGCCCGGGCCGGAGATGCGGGAAAAGGATTTGCGGTAGTGGCCAACGAGATCAAGGATCTGGCCAGACAGACTGCCGAGGCCACCCAGGATATCAAGGAACGTATCAGCGTTATTCAGGGAAGCACGGCCATGTCTGTCACCCAGGTGGAGGAAATCTCAAAGGTCATCAACGAGGTCAACAATATTGTGTCCACCATCGCCACGGCCGTTGAAGAACAGTCGGTCACCACCCGGGAAATCGCGGCCAATGTGTCCCAGGCCTCCGGTGGCATCAATGAAGTCTCTGAACGGGTCAGCCAAAGTTCCACGGTGGCCGGCGGAATCGCCGGTGATATCGCCGAGGTGAATCACGCTTCTGCGGAGATGTCCAACAGCAGCTCCCAGATGGACATGAGCGCCACTGAACTGACCCGGCTGGCCTCACAAATGAATGCCTTGGTGGTCAAATTCAAGATATAAAAACGATAGGATCGTTGCCTTTCCAAGATGTTTTGCGTGATACGCCAATCGATTTTGAACCGGGACACGGCTTCTTTTGAATTGGGTCAGTACCCTTTTCCTTAGATCAACATCTAAGGGCGCAGGAAAGAAATAATTCCCCCGCAATCTGAAAGAATTATTTCTTTCCCGCGCCCTTATTCGTTCCCATGCTCGGCAAGGGTCCGGTACGGCGCCCAATACCAGCGTTGGTAGCGACGCTTGAGGTCGCCCAAACGGATCTGGATCGATTCCATTAAGACATACAAGGTGGGCACCACCACCAGCGTCAGCAGGGTCGAAACCATCAGGCCGAAGATCACCACGATGGCCA
>JABDRH010000438.1 GCA_013041835.1 Desulfatitalea sp.
CTCAGGCCCTAGACGGCCTCCGGGCGCGTGTCCAGGTCAAAGACCTACGCGACGACAAAAAGATCTTCGGTCCGACAGCAGCCAATGATTTTAAACAGTTCAATGACCGCTACCACCTTGCCTGGACCGAGGCGGATAAAGAGCGTCTATCGGTCGGAGAAACAGACTTGCAAGGACTCTTCCAGGAAGCCTTCGAAAAGCGCCTCGAACTTCTAGGCGTCGAGATCGCCCCCTACACCGACGACGACGCCCCACAATTCCAAATCCTGCTCAACACGATGAAGATCGATCTTAAGGAGAGAAAATGGATGGTCCAGGCCAGCTACGAGGCCAACCTGTCCATGGACAACCAACTGGTGGCCCGGCAAATAATCTCCGGCTCGGCAGAACGCGTCAAGATCGTCGGCCGAAAAGGCGCCGACACCACCCTGAGCGAGATCTTCACGGATGTCATTAACAAGCTGGACATCGTCAAACTGTTCCGTCAGGCGAAGTGGGTGCGGTAACCCCATCCCGGCGATAGCTCATTTGGCCTAAAATGACGAAAACCTTTTGATCATTCATGATTTTCGAATTGCCAATCAGTTCCTGCAGGAATTCTATGCCCGATACCAAGCGGCAGGAGAGACGGTACCGAATCTATCTGAAGGGTAGAATGTTATGGGTGAGGAACCAAGACCTGAGATGACGGCCCATGGTAGAGGTATCGCTCAAGCCAAGGATGGTGCCACGGCGATCGTTAACTTCACCGATGCGAGAAACATTTACAATAATCGCATGGGCGATCTATCGAAAACCATGGGCGAGTTTCAAGGAGCAAGGTCCTATTTTGAGAATGCCCTGGCAATTTTTAAAAAGGTTTTGGGTGAAGCGCATTCAAGCGTTAAAGTAATTCAGAAAAAATTGAGTGCCTTGATAAATACAATGGAAAACACTTAGCAAAACGACCGCTGGATGCAAGCTCAAACCAAGAAGATATGAACCTGCCCGGTCTTGGGTTACATCCCCTTAAGAGAATATTGAAAGGCTTTTGGGCGGTCACGGTGTCCGGTAATCGGCAATTCGCCTGTCAGTGACCTTCGGAGGAAGCGTCGAAAGTTGGGTCACTCAGCAGGCCCAATATGATCTATGGAAGGCCATGCAAGGAGCAGACAAGATCAAACGCCAGGTCCGAACTTTTGTTTGATGGGTTAGTTACACAATTGACTGTGCTTGGCAGCCCCATCTTCGATTTGTATGTCGAGTTATTGGTCACTGGTCACGGCTTGCCGGATGCGGATCAGTTTACGGTACGATCGCTGGTGGCTGACAAGTCCTTTTGGAGAACTTTTCTGCGCAGTCAGTCAGGTTCGCTTTGCTTGAGAATGCCATCAGCAATGGTTGAATCCGGAATGACGACCTGTGCAAAGATTCTTCGCGTTCTGGACCTGCAAAACACTTTCGGGTTGCCCTGTGCCAATCGGTAACTGAAGTATTATTTGACTACCAAAACAAACGGGTAGCTCAACATCCGGCTTTTTTCGGAGACGACCAGACGCAGTTCGGCCGGCGTGCCGTTGAAGCGCATGTTGACAACGGCTCTGGGGCGCGAGGCCTTCTCGTCGTCAGATACGCCCAAACGATTCTTCTCCCGGTCGAAAGCGGGCCCGGCGGCGATCGTTTCGCCGGACGGGTTGAGGATGAGCACATCCACCAGGTCGGCATAATCGCCGTCGACGGACAGGGTCAGATGGCCGGCGGCGATTTCGATAACCTGCAATTCGAAGTCGCTGGCGTGGACGCGCTTGCCCAGCGTCAGGTCGGCCATCGGTATGGAGATGATGGATTGCGGCAGGTGAAATTCCACTGCTCCGCTCATCTCTTGCAGTTGTTGGTGTTCATGGATGCCGGCGTCATCGGGTACGCGGATCGTAAGGGGGATGTCTCCCCTGAGGTGCAGCGACCGGCGCAACTGCGCTTCGGTCCTGGACACGTCCTTGAAGCCGCCTGAAGAGCCCAATTGAAAGGGGGTGCGGCGCTCATGGGTCAGGCGTTGGCCATCCCGGAAGCCAAGCGCGCGGACCACCAGCACGGCCCGGTTCACACGATTGTCCAGGGCAGCCACATACGGCATGCGCATCTGCAGCCGGCTGGAAAATACGGTGCCGTCAAAGCGCCGCGATACTTTGGGCATGAACAGGGAGAGCCGGGCCGGGCCGGCGGTGGTCCGGGCCACGGGGTCGAAGTATTCGTCCTGATCGGTTTTGGGTTGGAAAGCTTTTGCATCATCAAGTACTTCATCCCAGTCCTGCACGGTATAGCTTGCATGAGGCGGCACCGCTTGGCTGAAGCCTTCCCCTTGCATGGGCAGGGGGGTGTCGAGCTGCAGCTCATAGACAAGGGTGTCCAGCGCCTCGGCCGTCACCAGTTCGATGAAGTTCACCTCTCCCTGAAATTGGCTGGAAACCGATTGTGTCGAGATTCCATCGCCGCCGAAGGAAGCAGCGCCG
>JABDRH010000440.1 GCA_013041835.1 Desulfatitalea sp.
GCACGTGGCAGCCGCGTTTACCCGTCGCGGTTATGCCTCACGCCCATTGTCCACGCCGGAAACGATCACGACCGACGGTACCGCCATGGCCGGATTGATGTTGTTGGCGCCCCTGGCTTCGTCGACAGCTTTTGAATGGGCCCAAGCCGCTGCTTCCAGTCTCAAACACGGCTCCAGCAAAGGCCATGCGTTGCTATGCACGGTTACTCGCCTGGACGGCGGTTTCGGCTTCACGGGCAAGCCTGTGGACCATCCCGAGCAGGGGGCCTTGGCCGGTCTATCCAAGACCGCCGCCTTGGAGTGGGACAAGATCAGATGTCGGGCCGTGGACCTTTCGCCGGATTGGCCGGATGAAGTCGCCGCCGAAGCGTTGGCGCGGGAAATAGCGGATTACCATGCCACCGATGATCTTGAAATCGGCCTGTCGGCCGAGGGTCGCCTGACACCGCGCATGACCGCCGAAGCACTTTCCGAAAGCATCGGTCCTCTTCAGCTCAGCGAAAATGATGTGGTGGTGGTTACCGGCGGCGCTCGTGGCGTCACGGCCGAGGCTGTGGCCGCGCTGGCCCGGCGTACGCGTTGCCGCTTGGCTCTGCTGGGCCGTTCACCCTTGCCGGAGAGTGAGCCTGACTGGCTGGCTGGCTTGCAGGGTGAGGCCCACATCAAGCAAGCCATTTTAAAACATGATTTCAACGGTTCGGCATCATCGCCCAGGGCACTGGCTATCGCTTGCCAACGCCGGATGGCGGACCGTGATATCCTTGCTACCCTATCCGGCTTGCAGCAAGCCGGTCTTCAAGTAGCCTATCATGCCGTGGACGTGCGTGATGCCGAAGCGGTACGGATGACCGTTGAGCGCATCAGGCAGGAATGGGGCGCGGTGAAAGCCATGATTCATGGCGCCGGCGTACTGGCCGACCATTTGCTGGTGGACAAACAAAAACATCAATTTATCGAAGTCTACGAAACAAAAATAAGCGGGCTGGCATCCCTGTTGTCGGCCACCCAACAAGACCCATTGCGCTATGTGGTATTGTTTTCCTCCATTGCCGCCCGTACGGGTAATCCGGGCCAATGCGATTACGCCATGGCCAACGAGGCGTTGAACAAAATCGGCACCCAGTATGCCCTGGATCATCCCCAATGCAAGGTGCTGGCCATCAACTGGGGACCCTGGGATGGCGGCATGGTGACGCCATCACTCAAACGCGTTCTTGAAAAACGCGGTGTCGACTTGATTCCCATTGCCCAAGGCGCCGCCGCCATGGTTGCCGAGATGGCGCAACCCGCGGGCGGGCCGGTCGAGATTGTCATCGGCGGTCCGCTGGGCATGCCCGCCCTAACAGATACCCAACCGACTGCAGAGGCGGTCGAAACCCAGGCCGAGCCGGCCGCCATGACCCAGGCGGCCCAGCGTGACATCGATGCCACCCAATGTCCGGTTTTACAAGATCACCAATTGGATGGCCGGCCGGTAGTGCCCTTTGCCTTGATGGCCGAATGGCTGGCTCACGGCGCGTTGCACGCCAATCCCGGGTTGCGTCTGCACGGCATCGATGAGTTGCGCCTGCTCAACGGCATCATCTTCGATCATCATCAACGTCGTATCCAGCTCATGGCTGGCGCCACGGCGCGCATCGGAGAGCTTTTCGAGGTGGCGGTACAGATCCGCGACGCAAACGGCAACGGCACCAGCCGCATTCACTCCAGTGCGAAGGCAATCCTAGCAGACCGTCTTCCCCCGGCGCCGGAGTTCCATGAAAACGGCCACTTCAACCCGAGCCCCAACCTAAGGCCCCTGGCGGAGATTTATGAGACCGTTCTTTTCCACGGCGAGACGCTGCACGGTATCAAGGAGATCATTCGCATCGGCGAACAAGGCATCACAGCGCACCTTCAGGCCGCACCGTCCCCCGATCAATGGTTGACAGAGCCCTTGCGAAGCCGCTGGATCGCTGATCCCCTCGTGCTGGATTGCGCTTTTCAAATGGCCGTCATTTGGTGCCATGAGCAACGCGGCCAGGTCTGCCTGCCTATTTATGCCGCCGCCTACCGTCAATACCGCGAGCGTTTTCCTGCCGAAGGCTGCACTGCGGTGCTCGAGGTGATCCAGACCGACGCCCACAAACTGACAGCCGACATCACCTTCCTGGACCAGGCCAGAAAAGTCATTGCCGTGATGAAAGGTTACGAGGCCGTCATTGATCAGCAATTGTTCAAAGCATTCAGGGTAAAAGCGGCGTAGATAGGCTCTGTTTCTGGCTTGACAAACGAAAGCGGTTTGTTAAGGGCGCAGGTAGTGGGGACGGCACAGCTTTTTGAACGTTCGGCCTTATTGGCCGCGGCCGATTAGGGCACCGACTCCAGCATACTGACTCGGTTTCGTCCTTCCCGCTTTGACCGATAGAGTTGCTCATCCGATTGGTTGATGATCTGCTCCATGGTCAGATGACTAACATCTTTTTGTCTTAAATTGATACAACTTACACCGAAGCTGGCTGTAATGCGGATATCCGCTTGCTCATATTGAATTCTCATCTCTTCAATACGTCGACGCAAGCGTTCGGCAAGGTTCCCAGCGCCAGCACTGTCGGTTTCGGGCAGCACAATGAGGAACTCTTCACCCCCGTAGCGAACCACCCAGTCCACCTGGTTGCGGACCTGTTCGACCATGCAATTGGCAAAAGTCTTGAGCACCAGATCGCCTGCTTGGTGGCCGTAGGTGTCATTGACCTGTTTGAAATGGTCAATGTCCGTCATGATCAACGCGAGGGGACGCCGGTATCGTTGAGCGCGGATGATTTCTTGGGACAATCGGTCTCCTAAAAAGGTACGATTGAAGCAGCCGGTCAAAGGATCGGTGATGGAGAGCAGGCGAATCTCCTCGTTGGCCTGTTTCAAAGATTGCTCCAGTTTGAGAATGCGGATGCCGGTTTTAATACGCGCCACCAGTTCATCCCGATCAATGGGTTTGGTCAGGTAGTCGTCTGCCCCGGCTTCCAGGCCGGAAACGATATCGGTTTTAGAGTCCCGCGAAGTAATCAGTATAATAAAAACATACCCCGCGGTCTCGCGCTCACGGATCATTCGGCAAAGTTGGGGACCATCCAACTCAGGCATCATCCAATCGGTTAGAACGATCGGGCAGAAATGCTGGTCGAAAAGAGCGATGGCTTCCTTGCCGTTAAAGGCCGGAATCACCTTGAAACCAGCTTTGTGGAGATATTTTTGTACTACCGTTCGGGAGACGACATCGTCGTCTACTATAAGAATCGGAAAATCTTTATCCATTTATATGCCCTCGAACCGGGTTCATTGCACTGATAATGTGCATATCCATCCGCGTTTTCATATCCCGTGGGTTTGGCAGGATACCTGTTTTTATCAAATAAGATGAATACGTGCAACTGCCGGTTGAACCACTTGATTGACCCCGGGAGAAAGAATTGGTACTATTTGCCGTGATCCGACTGTCCTTCCTTCAAGCACGCTATGACCTATAATTGAGGAGATAGCCCCATGGAGCTTGAAACCGTTCGTTATCTGAAGTCCGAGCATATCGCCACCGTCATCCTCAACCGTCCCGATGTACTCAATGCGATGAACAAACAACTCTGGCTCGACTTGCAGGACGCCCTGGCCGACGCCCGCCGGGATAGCGAGGTTAAAGTCGTTGTGATCACGGGCCAGGGCCGGGCCTTCTCCTCGGGCGCCGATCTGAAAGAATCAAAATTGCGCTCCCCTGAAGCTTACCGGGACTACCTCGAATCACTGCAGCGCGTTTCCCGCCAGATCATCCGTTTTCCAAAGCCGACCATTGCCGCCATCAACGGCTACGCCCTGGGTTCGGGATATGAGTTGGCCCTGGCCTGTGACATCCGCCTGGCTGCCGAAAATGCGAAAATCGGCTCGCCCGAAGCACGCGTGGCCTCTTCGATTACCGGCGGCGCCCTCCGGCTTATCCAGGATTTGGTCGGGCCGGGCAAGGCAAAGGAGCTGCTCTTTACAGCAACATCCATCGATGGCTTCGAGGCGGAACGTATCGGACTGGTGAACAAAGTGGTGGCAGCAGATGATTTAATGGAAGTGACATACCGGATGGCGGCCAGCATCGCGCAAAATTCGCCATTTTCACTGAAGATGATCAAACGTGGCCTGCGGTTGGCCCAGGGCGAAGCCAGCCTGGAAGCCCTGATGGACTTCGAGGTGGAAGCCTGCCTGGCTTGCGTGGGCACCCGGGACCGCACGGCTGCCCTGGAAACCTTTGAAAAGCGCAAAGAAAATGGAAGGTCCTGATGCTTATGGAAAAAGTGATGCGGCCCCGATCGGTGGCCGTAGTGGGTGCGTCCCGGACTCCCACCAAGCGCGGCTACCAGGCGATCCGCACCCTGCTGGATGAAAAGTACGACGGAAAAATCTACCCCATCAATCCCAAAGAGCAATCCATCATGGGATACACCTGTTATTCCACCATTTCCGACATCGAAGCCCCGGTGGACATGGCCCTTATCGCCACACCGGCGGCAACGGTACCTGGAATACTCAGGGAATGTGGCCAAAAGGGTGTGGCCGGGGCCGTTATCCTGGCCGGCGGCTTCAGGGAAAGCGGCAGCCGGGGCAAGCAACTGGAAGAAGAGATGGTGGCGGTGGCGCGCGAACATAACATCCGCATCATCGGCCCCAACACCTCCGGCATGCTCAATCTGGTGGACAACTTGAACCTGGTGGGACTGCGCGATGCACCCAAGGGGGACATCGCCCTGCTCAGCCAGAGCGGCAACATGGCCCTGAGCATAATCACCGAGGCCAAATTAAAGAGCCGAAAGGGTTTCTCCTATTATGTGGGCGTGGGCAACGAAGCAGATATACGCTTTCACGAATATCTTGAATTTTTCCGAAAAGATCCGGATACGAAGGCAATCTTGATGTACGTGGAGGGCATGCGTGAAGGACGGCGCTTTCTGCAGCAGGCCTACTTGACGACCCAGGAAAAACCCATCGTATTGCTCAAAAGCGGCCGCTCGGCCACCGGTCGGCGGTCGGCCGGCTCCCACACCGGCGCCATGGCGGGCATGTCCGAAGTGGCCCAAGGCGCCTTTAAACGGGCCGGCATCGTGG
>JABDRH010000441.1 GCA_013041835.1 Desulfatitalea sp.
GGGAAGCCCTGCCCTTGGCCGACATCGAGGACCGGCTGGTAAAGATTCGCCTGCAGCTCCGCGCCATGGGCGAGCAGGAAAAGGACATGATCGTCTTTTCTTTCTGGCCCGATGTCATCATGATCAAGGAGATCGGAGATCCCATGCAGGTGGCGCGTCATCTGGGCTTTGATCGCAAGGAACTGCACGCCCGCGTCATCATGGCCCAGGGACGCCAGAACACCAACTATGCCATCAATTTATATGCTTGCCACCCCTTTTTCATCCAGGGCTTCGCCACCATGACCAACGGAGAGAATACCGCCTTTGTGCCCATTCGCGAGTACCTGCTCTCACGGGGTGTGCCCGGTTACACGGGATACCAATCCGATTCGGAAGTGTTCACACATATCCTGCACTACACGATGCGCCATCTGGGATTGAGCCTGCCGACCTATAAACATGTGATCACCCCCCTGCGGGATGAGGCTCTGGCGGATCACCCCAACGGCGCCTTTTTGAAGCAGCTCAAACACAGTTGCCGGCCGCTGACCATCGACGGCCCCAATTGCATCATCGGCTGCTTGCCCGATCACTCCCTGTTCATGGTGCAGGACCGCAAGAAGCTGCGCCCCGGCGTGGTGGGCGGAAAGCCCGGCTGCTGGGCTTTTTCATCGGAGATCTGCGGCCTGGACGCCGCCATCCCCGACCGCGACAAGAGCAAGGATTTTCAACCCATGCATCTGGACACGACCATCGTCGGTCCGGAGCGCCAGGAGATTACCGCATGCTCCCAGACCGACCCATTACTCCTTCCACACTGAGTACTAAGGATCTGCCCTGGCAAATCTGGTGGAGCAAGGAAAAGTGCACCCTGTGCGGCCGCTGCACGGCGGTCTGCCCGGTAAACGCCATCGAACTGGGCGTCTTCCGCAAACGCACCCTCACGGCGGGCCTGACACCGGACACGGCGCCTTCCAATGTTTATCAGGTGTACCACGGCATTCGTCAAAAGACCGATCCGGCCTATGCCTGCGTGGGCTGCGCCATGTGCAACATGGTGTGTCCCAACGACGCTATCCTGCCCATTCGCTCGGACGAGGCCGACAAGCTGCGCTATCACATCAACCGCGGTGGCTCGCCTCGCAGCCGGGGCGGCCGGCGCAATGTGCCCGGCGGCCTGCTGGACCAGATCAAGTTCATCCGCATTTCCATGCTCACCGACCCGGCCCTGGACGCCGGACGCCACGAATTCGAACTGCGCACGTTGTTGGGCCGCGTGCTGCCGCCCGAGGAGAATATCACATTCTATAAGGAGAACGGCTGGATTCCGCCGGTGCGTGAGATCTACCCGCTGGTCATCGGCAGCATGTCGTTCGGCGCCCTGTCGCCCAATATGTGGGAGGGGCTGCAGCTCGGGGTGGCCTACTTAAATGAGGAGCTGGGCATGCCCGTGCGCATGTGCACCGGCGAGGGCGGCTGTCCACCGAGGTTGCTGCGCAGCCGGTTTCTCAAGTATACCATCTTGCAGATCGCCAGCGGCTATTTCGGCTGGGATGAGATCATCCACGCCTTGCCCGAGATGGTGGAAGATCCCTGCGCCGTGGAAATCAAGTATGGACAGGGGGCCAAGCCGGGCGACGGCGGCCTGTTGATGTGGCATAAGGTAAACCAACTGATCGCCGCCATCCGTGGCGTGCCGGTGGGCATAAGCCTGCCCAGCCCGCCGACCCACCAGACCAAGTACTCGATCGAGGAGGCGGTCGCCAAGATGATCCAGTCCATGTACATGGCCTGGGGCTTCCGCGTGCCGGTCTACCCCAAGATTTCAGGCTCGTCCACGGCCATGGCCGTGCTCAACAACCTGACCCGCAATCCCTATGCCGCGGGGTTGGCCATCGACGGCGAGGACGGGGGCACGGGGGCGGCCTACAACGTCTCCATGGATCATATGGGCCACCCTATCGCCACCAATATCCGGGATGCTTATCTGAACCTGGCGAAATTGGGCAAACAGAACGAAATCCCCCTATTTGCCGGCGGCGGCGTCGGCAAGAACGGCAACCTGGCCGCCAACGCGGCCGCGTTGATCATGCTGGGCGCCAGCGGCGTGCAGATCGGCAAGTACATCATGCAGGCCGCGGCCGGCTGCCTGGGCTCGGAAACCGACCGCTGCAATATCTGTAACATCGGCCTTTGCCCCAAGGGTATTACCAGCCAGGACCCGCGCCTGTACCGCCGCCTGGACGTGGACATGGTGGCCGAACGGGTGGTGGACGCCTATCTGGCGTTCGACATGGAGCTGAAAAAAATCGTGGCCCCGTTGGGTCGTTCGACCACCCTGCCCATCGGTATGTCGGACGCGCTGGGTATCAGTGATTACCACGCCGCGGAGCGGTTGAAGATCAAATATGTGGTGTAGTGAAGCGACATAGGACATCATCATGACCAACGAAGCATTTTTCAATATATCCGGCCGCGATGAAAACGGCGCGCGCATCGATTCGCGGTTGCTGGAGGAGAGAATACAGGCTGCCGTGGCCCAGGGCCGGCGACGGCTGCACATCGAGGCCTACGGCCAGCACGGCATCGGCGGACGACTGTGGAGCGCGGGTGACGATCCGGTGCAGGTGCGCATCACGGGGCCGGCCGGTCAG
>JABDRH010000442.1 GCA_013041835.1 Desulfatitalea sp.
GCACGTCACGGCCATGCCGGAAACCATGGCATAGTAGTTCATCGGAAACCAGCACCCGGCAAGCTTGAGCATGCCCACAAAGGCCACGGCCACCGAGCCGCCGATGAGCAACCGACCGACTCCGGCCCATGCCAGATTGGGCGCAATGGCGAACACAATGGCGCCGATGGCGGCAACAACGGCACCGAGACTGAGCAATCGCCGCGGCCCGATCGTATCCGCCAGGATGCCGGTGGGAATCTGCATGGCCACGTAACTGTAAAAATAGAATGAGGCCAGGTTGCCAAGAGCGACGGCGCTGATGTTGAACTCGCGCATCAACTCGCCGGTCATCACGGCCGGGGCCACCCGGTGAAAGAATCCCACGAAATAAAGGAGTGCGCCCATGCCCCATACCAACCAGGCCACGTGGATCGGCGGTGCGCCAGCGGATCGTTCAGCGTTCATTGATTACCCCATGTCCAACGTAAAAAGAACGAACTATAGCCGCGGGGTCACTGGGTGTCAACCGCGCCATCAGGCGCAAAAATTTGCGGAGAATAACGGAGTTGCGACAAGAGCAGCGGAATAGCAAATCGGGGCGACCGGAAAAAACACCCCCCATCTTCGCCGCATCGAGAAAATGGGGGCCCAAGACACGCCTTCAATCCATACGGTCATTCTACTCTGCGAACGCTAATCCGTGCCACGGGATTGCGCCAATCCGAATCCTCGGGGGCCAAGTCGCCAATGCCATGGATGCCGGTCATAATGTCTCCTGTTCCCGGCAACGGTGAAGGCGACTGCCGCATACGGATGCATCGAGGCCGAGCCGCCGCATCTTGCCGATTCAGTATAATTGGTTTAGGGTACCCACGCCTCGACAGCTAAAGGGTAGGTCATTCAGTTAAATGCCGTATGAAGACATCATGAAGATTGGGTAAAGAGATGGGAAATCAGAAAAAGGGGTGCCGGCACCTGAACATCGCGCTGCTGCCCCAGCGCGGCGAGCGCCTGCGCTGCCGGCAATGCCACTTGACCCTTAAGGCCGAAGAACTTGAGCGGGGCTACTGCCCCGAATGTTACGAGGCGTCAGGCCAACGTCGGAATGATTTTGAAATCATCTCGCACGACGAGCAAACAAAGTACCGCTGCGAGGATTGCGGCGCCATCATAGCGTACCATGCCGACGCCGCGCCTCATGGCTGACCCCTTGGAGGCCACCCAACCCCGTGGTCCTGGACACATTGTTGGGCTGTTCGGTCTACATATCCAACCAGATATCCGCCTCATTGCCGCATTGCGTGCAGGTGGCCTGGCCCTTGGTTTTCCCTTCCGCTTCGCTGACGACGCGCGGGTTCGCGTATCGGCCTGGTCGTCTTCCAGGGTGCAAGTCACGACCATTTCGGCCTCGTTGCCGCAATTTGTACATCCGCAAACTTGTTTGAAGCTCTTTTTCTGCATGATCTGCCTCCTTTTTCTCAGGTACATAAATTGGTTCATCCTTAACGCTTCAAAGGCTCGACCACGCGAAACGATTCATCGAGGTCGGCATGAAATAGCGTATCGGACAAATCCGGATTCAATTGGTGGTTCGAAAACAGGTTCCGCATGGTGGAACCGTCGGGAAAAATCAACTCGGTGGCAAGCAGCCGGAAAGTATCGGCGGCCACCTTCAGGCGCACGGCATCCAGCAAGCGCCGCGCCGCCGGCGCACTGGGCCGCAGCTCAAAATGCAAGGCATTGTCGCGCTTTTGGGCGGACACCACTTCGTACCGGGCGTAAAAGGTCGCCGCGTCGCTTGGAAACCCCACCTCCAGCAGCGTCAACACCTGTCGCCAGGCCGGATCGCTCACATCGTTGAGCGGATAACGTTCGGCCTGTCTGAGAAGGGGATAGATGACCATCAGGGCATCGGCGGTCCGCACGGCAATGGTGCGCGGTGGGTCCCCCAGTTGCCAGCGAAACCGGTTCGGCTGTTTAAACCAGACCCGCCCTTTCGATTCGAGAGGACGCGTCAGGGACTTGAGCTGCCTGATCTGAGCGACATCGGCCGACCAGGTGTTGATCGACACCTGCCGGTCCAGCCATTGATCGAGCAGGGAATTGGTGTCAGCGGCGCATGCAGCGCCGGCCTGCAAACTTGCCATGAATAAGAAGAGAAGTGCCCAGCGCATTTTTCATCCTTTTCCTTTGACTTGAATCCTGTCACTTTTCCGCCGCACTTTCAACCATCGCCGTCTTCCGGTGTAGCGCCCCCCACCATACCGGCAAAAGGTAGACAGCCGTCAACGCAGTGATCAAAATACCGGCGGCGCATACCCTCCCGAGGCTGGCCACGCCGGCATTGCCGGCCAGGCCAAGGGTGCCGAAACCGGATGCGGTGGAGGCGCCGCACAGCAGGATGGCACGGCCCACCGTTTGGCGCACCTGCCGCGCATCGCCGGCATGCCGCTTTAGAGCGAACTGGATGTGAATGCTGTAATCCACGCCGGCGCCCAAGAGCAGCGGCAAGGCCATGACGTTCATCAGATTCCAGGACCCGCCGAAAAGCGCCATCAGACTCATCAAGCTCACCAGGCCGAAACAAAGCACGGCCAGGCTCAAGAAGACACCGGCCGCGCTGCGAAAGGCAAAGCCGAGCAATAACAGCATGGCGACGCTCATGGGCGCCAGCACCTGACGGGTGTCCCGCTGCATGACCGTCATCAACGATTCACTGAGCAAGGACCATCCGAACAACCGCCCCTGAACCGCGTCAGCCATTTGCCCGGCCAACGCCAAAAGATCCGCCTGGGGCGCACCCGGCGCGGCGTCCAACTTTCCCAGCACCAGTTGC
>JABDRH010000347.1 GCA_013041835.1 Desulfatitalea sp.
TCGATTACTGCGGCATCCTGAAGAACCTGCGCAAGGCGCTGGCGACCTTTTCCGGAACGGGCGATGACGGACGCGGTGGCAACGGCGTCGAAACCGAACCGGCCAAGCCGGATGAAGAGTTGCTGGCCGATCTTCGTGAAGCCATTGCCTTTGTCCGGGCTTTTCTTGAGGAGCGAAGCGCGTCGTTGGATGGGATTATCGGGCAGACCGGATTTGCCCGAAATGCGGCAATTCTCGCAGCCAAGGAGGCGGCGAACGAAAACGACGAGACGAGAAAACGCTTCGAGGTGATGTGCCGGGCCGTGTTCTCGAAATTCAAGGCATGCATTACCATCGAAGGCGTCAATGCCTGCCGGGGGGAGTTCGACGCGATCAACATCGTCTATAAAAGCTTGCAACAGGACCGTGAGCAGGCGGATATCACCGATATCATCCGACAGTTGCATCAGGTGGTCGATGAGGCGATTGAGACACAGACCCAACCGGCTATTGCCGAAGAGTTGCCACCATACGCTATCAGCAAGATTGATTTCGACCGGCTGCGCCGGGAGTTCGAGCGCAGCCCGGCCAAGCGCACCACCGTGCAGAATTTGAAAACCGCCATTGAGCAACGCCTGCAGCGTCTGCTCCAGCAGAATCCCTTGCGGACCGATTTCCAAAGGCATTACGAGGAGATCGTCGCCGAATACAACCGCGAGAAGGATCGGGTGACCATCGAGAAGACCTTTGAAGCGCTTCTGCAGATCATGGGTGAGATGGACGATGAAGAGAGCCGCGCCGTGCGGGAAGGGCTCGATGAGGAAAGTCTCGCGGTGTTCGACCTGCTAAGGAAGCCAAACCTGACGTCCGGTGACATCAAACGCATCAAAGCGGTCGCCGTTGACCTGCTGGAAACGCTTAAGGCGGAAAAGCTGCGGATCAATCACTGGCGCGACAAGGAATCCACCCGGGACGCGGTCCGACTGACGATTCAGGACTATCTCTGGAACGAGCAAACCGGGCTTCCGGAAACCTATTCCGAGGAGGACGTGCGGGACAAGACCGAGGCCGTTTTCGTGCATGTGTTCCGGGCGTACCCAACGGTGCCGTCACCGTACTACGCCAGCATGGCGTCGTAGAGAGTAGCGAAGGACGATATGAAATATCAGCCACCCTACACCATCACTCCGGCGATTGTGAATCTGGTCGCCGAGATCGGCGAAACCATCGGCCGCTACACCGTGCTGGCCGAACAGAACCTGACTCCGCGCCTGCGCCGGGAGAACCGCATCCGCACCATCCAGGCCTCGCTGGCCATCGAGAACAATACGCTCACCCTTGAACAGGTGACCGCCGTGATTGAAGGCAAACGGGTGTTGGGGCACCCTCGCGAGATTCAGGAGGTGCGAAACGCCTTTGCGACCTACGAGGCCATGGAGGACTGGGACGCCAGTGTCGAAGAGCATTTGTTGGCGGCGCACGAGCTGTTGATGCGCGGGCTGGTGGATGAAACGGGTCGATATCGATCCGGCGGGGTCAGCATCTTCCGGGGAGAGCAGCTGGTGCACATGGCTCCCCCCGCTGATCGTGTGCCCAAGCTGATGGTGGATCTGCTGGATTGGTTGGAAAACACCAACGAGCATCCTTTGGTGGCCAGTTGCATTTTTCACTACGAGTTCGAATTCATCCACCCCTTTGCCGACGGCAACGGCCGCATGGGTCGGTTGTGGCAAACCTTGATTCTCCGGAACTGGAAGCCGCTGCTGGCCTACCTGCCGGTGGAGACAGTGATTCGTGATCGCCAGGAAGATTATTACCGGGTCCTCGCGGTGGCCGACAGCCAAGCGGATGCCACTCCTTTTGTCGAGTTCATGCTGGGTGCGTTACGCGATGCGGTGCGTGAGGCTGTGTCGACCGACCATGTAGGCGACCAAGTAGCCGACCAAGTAGCGGCATTGATCCGTACAATTGGGAGCGGCGAGCTGGGTAGCAACGATTTGATGCAGGCTTTGGGTTTGTCACACCGGCCC
Source organism: Desulfatitalea sp. (assembly GCA_013041835.1). Lineage (GTDB taxonomy): Bacteria > Desulfobacterota > Desulfobacteria > Desulfobacterales > Desulfosarcinaceae > Desulfatitalea. The sequence continues at coordinate 2,010 of JABDRH010000347.1, forward strand.
ACGTTCCGGAACAATTACCTCAACCCGGCCATGGAAGACGAATGGATCGAACGTACCCAACCCGATTCCCCGCGCAGCCCGACCCAGCGCTATCGGTTGACCGGTAAAGGCCAGCGTTGGCTGCAACACCATGCCGACGAGTAGCAGAGGGAAACTTGCGACAAACTCACGACATGGCTTGTGACAGTCGGGCCATGGCATATCTGGACGATGGAGATATTGATAAGAGATGGTATCGGGTGGCGAACAAGATGAGCTGCGGCGACTGCGCGAGGAGAACGCCCGCCTCAAGGAACTGCTGACACAGCACGGTATCGCCTTGGAAGAACCGACCATTCCTGAACCCGTCCCCGCTTCAAACGAATCCGCACCAGTCCCAACCCATTTCACCACCGACGACAAGATCGCCCTGTTTCGCCGCCTGTTCCGTAGGCGTGATGATGTTTACCCCCAACGCTGGGAGTCGGCCAAGGGAACGTCCGGCTATTCACCAGCCTGCGGTAACGAGTGGAAACCCGGCATCTGCCACAAGCCCCGGGTGAAATGCGGTGACTGCAACTAGCGCCAGTTGCTGCCGGTGACCGATTACGTGATCTACGACCATTTGGCCGGAAAACAGACCATCGGCGTCTATCCGCTTTTGACAGATGACAGCTGCTACTTTCTGGCGGCTGACTTCGATGAGGCCGACTGGCGGGAGGATGCCAAGGCTTTCATGCAATGCTGTCGGGAACTCGGCATCTCGGCTGCGCTGGAGATTTCCCGCTCCGGCAATGGCGCTCACGCCTGGATATTCTTTGCCGAGCCGGTTCCGGCCCGCGAGGCCCGGCAGCTCGGAGCCGCACTGATCAGCCACACCTGTGACCGCACCCGGCAATTGTCCCTGACCAGCTACGACCGCCTGTT
>JABDRH010000448.1 GCA_013041835.1 Desulfatitalea sp.
GCACATGGTTGACGAGTTTGATGATAGGCGCATCGCTGGTATCTTCCAGAAGGTCGGCGGCATCTTCAATTTGGTTGATGATGTCGCTCTCATCCTCCATATCCTGCACCAACTGTTGGGCTGAATCCTGGCTCAGGTCGAAGGCCAGGTTGATGGCGGCCAGAATCGCCTGGCGGGTCGACAGCACCAGCTTGTAAGCGGGCAATGCCAATATGCGCGCCAGGTCGTCCACGGCATTGAAGTTGCTGGGGTCGTTGGTGGCGATGATGTAGACCGAATCGCTGGCGTGGCCATCGCCGTCGCCTGACGTTCCGGTTTGCGGCGCGGTCGGATTGGGAACGGCCATGGGCACCATGTTATGGCGTTTGAGAAACTGGATGGAAATCTTATGGGCGAATTGATCCCCCATGATGTTTTCCATCGGCAGTTCGGGCCAAAAGGGGATCTCGTATTGGATGCTCAACGCTTCCAGCAACTGCACTTCGGTGACCGCCTCGCGCTGAAGCAGGATGTCCCCCAGCCGGCCGCCTTTTTCCTGCTGCAGATGGCCGGCATCGGCCAGTTGATCCTCGGCGATGCCGAAACGGTGCTTGAGTATATGGGCAAGTTCCATGGTGTCCTGCGGTTACAGTTTGATGAGGATGGGATCGAACTGGTTCTCGCGTAGCAGCCGCATGTCGGTCCGGGCGTCCTGCTGGGTTTCATAATAGCCGATGCGCAGTTGAAAAAATGTCTTTCCGCGTACCTCCGAGCGTACGGTGTAGGCGGCATAGCCCTTGCCCTTTAATTCGGTGGCCAGGGCTTCGGCTTGCCGGGCCGATTGAACCGAGGCGACCTGGAGCGTGTAGCCTTTGACCGAACTGGCGTTGGCTTGGGGCGACGGTGGATCGGCTTCGCCGCCGGATCTGATCGCCGCCGGCACGGCGCCGGATGCACCCTGCTCTGGCAGGGTGGATGGGGCGAAGGGCGACAGTTGGTCTTCGGCAGGCGGCTGTTCATCGCGCGATACGGGGCGTGGTACGGGCGCTGCTTCATTTTCCGGCATTTCGACCGGACCCGGCATCCGCAGATCTTCCATGGGCGGCATGTCGCCATCGTCAAACAAGTTGATCTTCTCGTCTCGCAATCGTTTGATCTGCTTGTATTTTTGATGGGAAATGCGGTTCGATTCCTCTGGATTTTGAATAACCCTGGGGGTGAGAAAGATATACAGGTTGGTTTTCTCAAAGGCGGTGGCTTTACTGCCGAACAGGTATCCCAAACCGGGGATGTCTCCCAGGCACGGCACCTTGAGGTTACTACTGCTGCCTGTGTCTTCGATCAGGCCGCCGAGCACCACGTAGTTGCCGTCCTTGCAGATCGTGGTTGTTTCGACCGTGCGTTTCAACGTCGTGGGCTTGTTATCATTCGGATCTTCTACCGAGGACACCTCCAGTGAAATGGAGAGGCGCACCATGCGGTCTTTGCTGATTTGAGGCGTAATTGTAAGCGTCTTGCCCACATCTCGGTATTCATATGAGTTGTATACATCGCCGGCTATCGACTGGGACGTGGATGTCGTGGTTTGAAACGCGCGGTTCGTGCCGACATAAATCTTGGCCTCCTGGTTGTCGGTGGTGAGGATCTGGGGGGTTGACAGGATACGCACATCGCTGTCCATCTTATAGGCGTTGATGATGGCGGAGATGCTCGGAAAACTGATACCGGAAATGTTGATGGCTTCGCCGAAGATGCCCACGGACATACCGGGGTTGGATAACACAGGAATGGCGCCACCATCCGTTTCTGTACCCGAGCTTGGTAAACTGGTGAGGCCGCCTATGCTTGATTCTCCCTGAAACTGGCCGCCGTAAACCATGTTCTTTCCTTCATACGATGTTTGCGACCCCAGGAGCCATTGCGTGCCCAGGCTGAAATTCTTAGTGGCGTTCACTTCCATGATCAAGGCCTCGATGTAGACCATGGCGCGGGGGATGTCGATTTTTTTGATGATCGATTCCAGCACCATGTAATCGTCCAGGTCGGCCATGATGATCAGGCTGTTGGTGGCTTTATCCGCGGTGATGCGCACATTCTTCGATACCACGGGCTGGGTGATCTTGCCGCCCTGCTTGGGATCGGTCCCGCCCTTTTGGGGGATATCCATGAGCACCTTGACCACATCCTCGGCCGTGGCATGCTCCAGGTAGTAGACATTGATGTTGCTCTGGTCCTTGGGGGCCTCCTGGTCCAGTTTGGTCACCAGCTTGCGGATATTGTCCACTTCGCCTTCGCTGGCCAGCACCACGATTACATTGGTGCGCTCATCGGCCACGAAGGTGATGTCGTTGCTGGTGCTCCGGCGTCGAGCGCCCTTGGTCGTCGTCTTGAAGATCGACTGGAGCAGGCTGACGAGTTTGGGTGCGCTGGCGTTTTCCACCGGGATGATGGCGATTTGCTGTCCCACGCCGGTGATGTCGATGGCTTTGAGGATCTTGAGCAGGCGTTTGACGTTGGAGGCCACATCGGTGATGATCAGCGTGTTGGTGGGATCGTACGCCTGGATCACACTGCTTTTGGAAACCAGGGGGGTGAACAGGGTCTTGATTTCATTGGGATCGGCATACCGCAGGGGAATCAGTTGGGTGATCACCGCGTCGTCGTCCCTGCCGGACTCTTCCTCGATCCGGGTTTTGATGTTTTTTGCGCGGGCATCCGGGGAGGGCACGATTTTGGTGACCCGGCCGGCCCTGACCGTTGTGTATCCGTATACTTCAAGGACCGACAAGAAGACCTGGTAAGCCTCGCTGACCGTGATTTTGCCCGGTGAGATGATGGTCACCTTGCCCCGGACCTTGTCGTCGACAATGAAGTTCTTTTGGGTCAAGTCACTGACAAATTTAATGAAGACCCCGATGTCCACGTTGTTGAAGTCGATGGAGACAAGCTGGCCGCCTTCGTTTTTAGGCTCCGCCGTTGCCGGAGTCGGCAGGGCCAGGCAGAAGCAGAGGCCGGCAACAAGTACCATCAGAAACATATCCAAACGCTGGCGTGATTTCATAGTCAACCGTTTCATCTTAATTTGTTTTTCGCTATGCCGAAATGGATTCATGGAAAATGATCAATTATGCCGATACAAGGTGTTCGGGTTTATCGAATATTATAGTTGATGGTGCGCTCCTGCCCGCGCCGTTTGATCTGCAGCGCCATGTCATCGGCCGAGAGCAGATTCTCATATAGGCTCAAGGCATCGTCCACGGTTCGAATTTCCCGACCGTTGAGACCCACTAAAATATCGCCGTTTCTCAAGCCAAGCCGCCTGAAAATGGAATTGGGCTTGATCCGGCTCACGGCCAGCCCATTGGCCTCGCCGTTTTCCATATGCGGGCGGATGGCGACCTGGGTCATCAAGTTGCTCATATCCTGCATGGCCTCGTTGATCGTCGAGCGTTGCACGGTGATGCGCTGCTCTCTGGGCCCGCGAACCGGTGTCGGCTGCATGGCCCCGCGCCGGGAACCGAGACCGATCTGCCCTCTCCGGGATGCCGGACCGGCTTGCGCGATCTCCTCCATGCCCAGCATCTCATCCTTGCCGTTCCTGTTGAGAATGACCTTTTCGCGCATTACCATTTTCACGACGGCATCCTGGATGGTGTCTCCGACCCGGTACAGGTTTTGTTCGCGTTTCTGGGTGTCTTCAATAACGGCGTAAGCTTTCTCGGGAGCGCCGGACACCGTACCCCAAAGCTTCAGATGAAGATCGGTAACCTCCAGGTCGTCAACATCCATCGGTGGCGGTTCGACCGGCTTAGGGTCGCCCGCCTTGGCCGTGTTGAACAGGTCACGTTCCAGGATGGCGGCATATTGGGACAACGGTTGGTGCTGCCGGGGTGTTGCCGAAGCGTCCGCTGATGCGGCGGCGAGTTCGGTGTGCGGTGTAGCGGTTTGCATCCGCATGCCGGCCATTTGGTAAAAAAAGGAGACACCGAAATAGGACGCAGCCGTGATCAGCGTTAGGTTGGCGATGACCTTGATCTGGGTCGGGTTGATTCGATCAGCGAACGACATAGCTGGGATTCCCCAAGGTTCCGGCGATCCGGAGGATGATGCCTCGTTTCTGCTTGGCCCCTGAAGCCAGCAGACCACCGATCATATCGTTTTTATGCTCGGCAAGAAATGCCGGCTGCGGTTTGAGGGTACACGACAGGGCGATTCTGCTGTTTTCCAGCGGTTGCCGCAAAATGATGGAGCCGGTGACGCGGCCCTGCATCTGCTGTCCCGACGCTTCACATTGCTTGATCTGAACCGTGCGCGGGGTGATAATCATTTCCGCCTGGAGCTGTGAAAAGTCGATCTGTTCAATGCCCATCAACGGTGGATCCAGGGCGACTTTCGCGGGCGTGATATCGAGTTTGACATGTGTGGCGCCGCCGGCGCCTTTGTGGCTGTCATAGTCCACATAGGCGGTCAATTCGCCGTCCAGTTGGTAGCCCGGCCACTGGTCGAGAATCTGAAAGGCGGTCAAGGGCACATTGGTGATATTCAGATTGATGGAATTTTTGGGCCGTCTGCCGGACAGTGCGAATTCAGCGCGGCCTTTCAATGCGCCTGTGCCCAGAGGGCCGTTAAACGAGACTTGTTTCAAACCGCCGAAAAGTGTCGGCAAGCTCGGTATGAGTCGCAGATAGGGCATTTGAACGATGGGCATCTGGGCGTAAGCGATTTGCAGGGGTTCAACCTTGAGCCCCAGCGGAATGGCTGGATGTGCATCGGTGATGCCGACCGTCAGTAGCGGTTCGATTTCGGCCAGCTTATCGACGATCAGATGGCCCGCCGTGCGGGAAGGAAATAACTGGTACAGAAAAAAAATCACAGCCGCCAGGGCGTAGAGGACGTATAGGGAAAGTGTTTTGACGCTCGTTTTCATACGCTATAATTGAAAGGTCTCCACTTGTAAGATGGCGTTGATCAGGCCGCTGTTCTTCTCCTCCCTGGACAGGGAGATGCGCTTGATCCAGATCATGTTGGCCGATGTCTCGACCCCGTGTAAAAACTTGATCAGTTGATCCATGGTCATGCCGGTCATTTTCATTTCCACCATCGATAAATTGTACGGGCTGTCCTTCAGGTTCGACTTGGACGGCTTCATATAGCCTATGTTTTGTTTGATGCCGCTCTGGCCGGCCAATATATCCAAATAGGAGAAAAGGGTGAAGTTTTTCGGTCGCAACCTAAGCTTTGTGTCGCTGGTGCTGGACTGCAGCGTCAAGGACGTGTATTCGGCGGCAAGCTGCTGCATTTGCTGCAGCGCCTGCGTGCGGTCCTGAATCTTGCGTGCCATCGCGTCGCGACGGTCGAAAATGGGAAAGATGATGAGTTGAAAGATGATAAACAGCACCAGCACCCCGCCGCCGGCAGCCACGATCATCTTCTCGCGCGGCTGCAGGTTGCTCGGCAGGGAAAAGTTGCGCAACGAGATGTTTTTTAAGGTTAATGCGGTCATGGCTCGATCTTCAGCTTGAAACGTACATTGTTTCCTGTTTTGTCTTTGTTGGAGGATGCAATGGTGACCGTTTTGAACAGGTCGCTTTGTTCCAGCCGGCTTTTGATATCATCGACCACGTTGAAGCCCGGCGCATCGCCTGAAATCGTGATCCCATCGCTGCCCATGACCAGTCGATCCAACTCCACCGATACGGTCTTGGGGATCAACCGGCTGATCTGTTGCAGCACATCGATGGCGCGGACCTTGGGGATCGCATGTCCGGCATCAATGCTGCCACCTTTGAGTTTTTTCACTTCGCTTGTCATCTGATCCAGGGGATCGATATGTTTAATACGCTTTGCCCCCGGCAGCGTGGCGGCGAACAGCGCCTCTATCTGCCCGTTGATTTGCGTCACGCGTGATTTGAGCATGCTGCCTTCCGCCCAAACGCCGCCAAGCCCCAACAACAGGACCAATGCCAGCATTATGGCGGGGCCGCGGACGTAGGGCTGATAGGTGCGCCAATAGTTCTTCAGGGTCGATCCGGTACGGTGAAAGTTGGGGCACGCCAGGCTCTCGACTTCGATGACAGCCATGGCCAAGGCCGCGTCATGACAAGGGGGGGACCACTCAGTCACGGTGCCGGCCGTTTCCCATTTGGGCAGCAAGGCTTTAAGATCTACTGCTTCCGCAGGCAGCGCCAGCGCTTCGGCCAACATGTCGCGGGCGCCCTCATCCACCAGATCCGGCCCGCTCAGGTAAAGGCGTTCAGGGGCAAAGCCGCCCGGACGGCCGTCCGCGTAAGCGGTCATGGTCTGCCTGATTTTCAAGGCCAGGGCTTCGACACCGGCTTCCGTGGCGGTTTCGGCTTGAAGGGTTCTGGCCAGGGCGATGCGTCGTTTCTCGATGGCGAATAGCGTTGCTTTAGCATCGCCAATGGATAGCAACAAGGCCTGGGAGGGGATGTGGTGGTCATATGTCGACAATGCCAGGGCCAGGGGATAATCACCGGGCAACACCATCTGGGGTTTTCCAGCAACCGGTGCCAGTTGGTCCATGTATGACGCGAGCCCATGGCCGTCGACGGCCGCAACGAGCAGACCGGTTTCGGGCGTGTCGCTCTTTTGAAAATCGATGACCAGCCGCGACACGTCCAGCGGCAGCGTCGGCTCCAATTCAAAGGGAAGCACCTGGCGAATCTTTTTTTCTTCCTTGAAAGGAACCTTGATGGTTCGATAGAGGGTCTGGTCGGCGGGCAGGCTGATCACCAGGCTGGCGTTGACGGCGTCCAGGGATGCCAGCAGCGGCGTGAGGCCCTGTGCCAGGCGGTTGTCGTCCGCGCCGTCTGCCGGGGGCAGATGGGCATAGCCGCAAGCCTCGATGGTGTTGCCTTTCAGGCCGGTGTTGATGACCACCGTTGCAACACAATCGTTGCGAATGTCAATGGCGACAATCTGACGGCTCATGCCTTCTCTTCAATCGGCCGGAGCAGGGGACAACACAGATCATTGTATCCTTGACCCGGGCTTCGGCGGTGGATATTAAGTTCCAGGTTGATAGTCAACTGCTGCTTCAATTCGGGGGTCGGGCTCTCCTGCTTTTCCCAGTTATAAGCTATTCTGTATGCCAATTCAAGACTTTACATTGCCATGGGGTGGTCTCGGAAACTTTTTCGCGCTGGATGACGGCCATGGTGGTGACGCTCACACGGTTGTATTGGGCCGTGGCCGTGATCCGGAAAATGGCGCTGCTGACCGACAGCAGCGCGGCGGGGATGTCCGCCCCCGCCAAGCCCGGAACATTTTTATACCAGTTGGGCTGGGTGACATCATTGGTGTAGACCGCGCCGCTGAGGGCTTCGCGATATTCGATCATGGCTGGCGCCATTTCGGCGTAGTTAAGGGTGGCCGTGCCATCACCGGCGCCTTTGCTGGTGAGCATGGCCGACAACACGGCTTCCTCGGCGGTGTTGATATTGATTTTGCCGGGGAACGTGAACTTGTCGTCATCCGTTTTTTCAGCGCCGTAAACCGTGACGTATTGGCCCAGCCCGGTGGCGCCGCCGATTCCGTAAAAAATTTCGGGGGTAATGCCTTTGACCAGCGCCACCTCCGACAAGTGGTCGAAGGGACCGTTTTTACAGGCATAAGGGGGATCCAGGGATTCGTAGTAGTCTGTTTCAGCGCTGTTCAGGCTGGTGGTGGCGTCATCGTCTCCGGAATCGAGCCAATCCTTGATAGAGCCGATGATGGTCAGCGGGTCGGTGTCTTCGGCGCTCTCTCCGGCTTCCACGGTCATAAGGCCTTCAGTGACGCGCAACCAAAGATTGCGTTGGGTTTCATTGATATTGCCCGTGGGGAAGTCGAGCAACGCGTTGATTTGGATTTTCCCCATTTCATCGGTGATTTTTACGCTCAATGTGCCCTGCTCGAAGGGTATCTCGGCCAGCGCCGCGGCCACGGCTTCTTCGTCGGCCCAGTCTTCCTGCAGTGAATCGGTTTCCGAATCCAGTCGATCCTTGATCAGCATGGCCATGGCCAGATGGACACCGGCGGCGGCCATTTGCGAAGCAGTGGTGCGATGGCCCAGGGTCGCCGCCGTGAACATAATGTTGCGTTCGCTGATGTGCAGCTCCAATGCAGCCGTCACCACCAGCAGCATGGCGGCCAGGGCCAGGACTACGGCCATGCCTTGTTGATGGCGGCTTTGTTTGCGTTTCTGATCCATCGCGTTACCGTTTGGCCTCGTACTGCCGCTGCATGGGCAGGGTCACGGCGGTTTCAAATTCATAGGGTGATGTTTCATCGCCCACTTTCAATTCCACGCTGATCGTTGTGGGCGTGCTGAATTCTAGATCATCGTCCTGCGAATTCCAGGCTTCAAATTCTCGGTTTTCACGGTCGAAAAACAGAAGCTTGAATGAACGCACCTGGTCGCATACCAGGGCATCGGCCTCACTCGGTTCAAACGCCTCGGGGTAAGGGTAGAGCCGGTCGGCCCGGCGCAATTCGTAACTGCCGTCCGCTGCTTGCTGGGTGTAATAGACGATTTCGGCAATGCCCTGACGGGTGTCGCCGCCCAAGGGCAAGTGGGCCAGGCTGGTGAAGCGCAACCGGGCCAGGGTGCCGTCGACGGCGGTCTCGTTATCTCCTTCGACGCGGTAGATATCCGGCGTTTCATCATGGATGTCCGGCGGAGTGTAGCGCGGGGCCTGGCTCACGTGGATGGCCTGCAGATCAAGCGATAGGCGCTGCAGGCAGGCCTGGGCCGTTTCATGAATATCGCTGGTCGACCGGATGTGACCGGCATCGGAAAAGACGCCGTCAAAAGAGCTGAAGATCAAGCCCATCACAATGGAGAGCACGACCATGGCCAGCAGGATTTCCAGCAACGTGAATCCTGCCGTGGTCTCCCTGGCCTTGCGGCTGCGGTGATTATTCATCCGAATAGAACCGGTAGGTGCGCAGGTCATATTCAAGCGCTTCATTGTAGGTGATGGTCAGATCAATCCGCACCAGATGGTAGTTGGCGCTTTTGATCAGCTCGGTTTCGAGTGCTTCCACCTGAAGGGACCAGGCATAGCCGGGATAGGGGTCGCCAAAGGTATCGGCGCCGCCGACCGCGTCTTCCAATCCTTCGCGCTCGATTTCGGCCAGCTTGAGCTGAGCGAGCATGGGCGCCATGGTATAAAAGCGCGCGTCGGTGCTCATGCGTACCGTTCCGGCCTGAAGCTTGTAAATGCTGGTCAGTGTGACGGTGAGGATGACCAAGGCCACCATGACCTCGATCAGGGTGAAACCGTTCAGTCGCCGGTGTTTGGCCGGCGCCGACGGCTGAAGCGTTTGGGCTAGTAGGCGGTCCATTCTTCCAGCACCCGGATTTTGGGCATCAGCGGCTCCAGTTTATAGGCGAAGCGCTGGGATTCGTCATCTTCCAAGTGGATCAGCGCCTGATCCGAATACCCGCCGGGATAGTAGAAAATTTCCGTCGTACCCGAAACGGCGCGATCCTTATGGGGAAATTGAATATCCACGATGCGGATCCCGCCGGGCAGTTGGAATCCTTTCTCCGCCGCGGCATTGCGGGCCTGCTCATCCATCTCTTCGCTGATGGTGTACATGCGGTTTCCGTCCAGGTCCACCACCAGGGCATGGCTTTTTTGATTTTCCATGGTGGCCGCGCGCAGGGCGCGTGTGGCATTGATCACCCACCGATTCGTCTTTTTCCGGGGGTCTTGCAAAATGGCCGTGTCCAGTTT
>JABDRH010000456.1 GCA_013041835.1 Desulfatitalea sp.
GGCGTGGACAGGGTGATATCGCTGCTCATGGCGTGGCGCCTCCCGTCGATTGCGCCTTGGGGGTATCAACGGTTTTGATTTCGGCCCCCCTGTCTTCCAGGAATTGGAGCAAGGCGCCGCGTTGGTCGGTTGCGCAGCTGGCCAGCACGCCGAACTTGTGGCCTGAAAAGCGCGGGTCGTAGTGCGGCGTCTTGTCAAATCGAGGCAATCGCGCCTGGGAGATAAGCCCCAGGACATTGCCGAAAACGGCAAAGAGAATGGTGAACTCGAAACCGACGATGATGAACGGAATCCAGGCGTGGACCGGCTTGCCGCCAACGATCAGGCTCCAGCGCGTGGCCGTGAAGGCGGCCAGGGCGAAACCGGAGAAGAAGCCGATGATGCCGCCGGCCAGGGTGAACCAGCCCACCCGGCTCTTGGGCATCTGCAGCGCGTCGGCGATGGTGTGGCTGGGAAAAGGGCTGTAGGCCTCTTCGATGGCGTATGCGCTGTCGCGCAACTGCCGGATGGCCGAGGCGGTTTGGGCTTCGGTGCTGAAGATCCCCATGAGGGATGTGCGCCGGTGGCTATCCTTCATGCAGTGTCTCCTTGATTTCGGTCATGGAGACCGAGGGCAGATGTTTGACGAAAAGCACGAACAGGAAGAAAAAGAGGCAGAAACTGCCGAACATGATGCCGAACTCCACCAGGGTGGGTGCGTAAAGGCCCCAGGCATAAGGCAGGAAGTCGTGAGCGACCGACCCGACGATGATCACGAAGCGTTCGAACCACATGCCGATATTCACGAATACGGAGATGACCAAGAGCCACTTGATGCGGGTGCGCACTTTTTTAAATAAGAAGAGCAAGGGGATCATGGCATTGCAGATCACCATGATCCAGTATTCGGTGGCGTAGTCGCCAAACATGCGCCAGTGGAAGGTTTCCATCTCCACGATGTTGTGGCTGTACCAGGCGATAAAGATTTCCGTGCCGTAGGCGAAACCGACGATCAAACCGGTGAAGACGATGGTCTTGGCCACCATTTCCAGCACGCGCATGGTGATGATCTGCTCGTAGTGAAACAGCTTGCGCAGGGGAATCATCAGGGTGAGCACCATGGCCAGACCCGAATGAATGGCGCCGGCCACAAAGTAAGGGGCGAAAATAGTCGTGTGCCAGCCGGGCACGACCCCCAGCGCGAAATCCCAGGAAACCACGCTGTGCACCGAGATCACCAGCGGCGTGGCCAAGGCGGCGAAGAAAAGATAGCCCCGGGCGTAGTGGCGCCACTGTTCGAACTCGCCGGTCCAGCCAAGGGACAGGACAGTAAAGATCTTTCGGCGTACCCCGGTGGCGCGGTCGCGAATGACGGCCAGGTCGGGCAGCATGCCGGTATACCAGAACAAGGAGCTGACGGTCAGGTAAGTGCTGATGGCCACCACGTCGAACATGAGCGGTGACTGAAAGTTGGGCCACAGGGTGCGCTGGTTGGGAAAGGGCAGCATGTAAAAGACCATCCAGACGCGCCCCAGATGAATAAAGGGGAAAAGCCCGGCCGTGCAGACCGCGAAGACGGTCATGGTTTCTGCGGCCCGGGCGATGGGATTGCGCCATTTTGCGCGGAATAAATGCAGTACGGCCGAAATCAACGTCCCCGAATGGGCGATACCCACCCAGAAGACGAAATTGATCAGGTAGGTGCCCCAATGGACCGGGTTGTTCTGTCCGCCAACGCCGATGCCCACGAGGATCTGATAGAGCCAGCATCCGGCCCCCAGGAGCATGCCGCCGAACAGCAGCATCACGGTCATCCAGTACCGGGCATTGGGCGGCTTGAGGGTGTCAAGGACGGTATCGTCCACGGATTGGTAGGTTAACGCGGTGTCAGTCATGGGCATCCCATTTCTTGCTCAAAATGCAGCTATACCGCCTGCCACACCTTCTTGAGATAAATTACCGCCGGCTTCGTATTCAAATAGCCCATCACCTGGTAGGCGCGCGGGTCGGCCACTTTCCGGCGCACGGCGCTGTCGGGGTCCATCAGGTTGCCGAACAGCAATGCATCGGTGGGGCAGGTTTGAGCGCAAGCCGGGATCACCTCGCCGTCGCGGATCTGCCGTTGCTCGTTTTTGGCCAGGTTGTGGGCGGCCTTGATGCGCTGGACGCAGAACGAACATTTTTCCATCACGCCTTTGCCGCGGACGGTGACATCCGGATTGAGCTGCAGGTTCAGCGGTTCCGGCCATTGCCAATCGAACCAGTTGAAGCGCCGCACCTTGTACGGGCAGTTCTGGGCGCAAAAGCGGGTGCCGATGCAGCGGTTGTAGATTTGGTTGTTGAGCCCTTCCTTGGAGTGGTGCGGGGCGTACACCGGGCAGACCGATTCGCAAGGTGCATTGTCGCAGTGCTGGCAAAGCATGGGCAAAAAAATCAGCCGTTTGGGGTCAGCCCGATCGATGTAACGCTCGATGCGGATCCAGGCCATCTCCCGGCCGTTGATGATTTCCCGCTCGCCCACTATGCCAACGTTGTTCTCCGCATAGCAGCCGGCGACGCAGGCACTGCACCCAATGCAGCGGTCCAGATCGACGACCATGCCCCAACGGTAGGTGTCGTGGCCATGGGGCGGATAGACGTCGCGGCTGCGATCGTAGCCTTCGGGCAACGGCAGCGTCAATGGAAAGTCGGACATGGTGAGTCCCTTGCCCGGCTTGGCGGCATTGGACGTCTCATCCAACGGCATGCCCAGGGCGATCTTGCGGTCATGCGGGTCGGCGCTGCCCGATGTTCTTGCCAGGCGCACCCGGGCGCCGGCAATGGCCAGTTGTGTCACCGCGGCGGAGTAGTCGGGAATGCTCCCGCCCGGTTTGAGCAGCGTTACCGGGTTGACCCCCTGTTGTCGGGCGTACCGCCCCATGTGGGTGTGCCCCTGCCCGGCGGGAATGACCAGCAGATCGGGATGCAGCCCGGTATGGTGGCATGCCGGCAGGCGGATGTCGCCCTGGGCGGTGGTCACCTGCAGAGGCTGCCCCTCGGTACCGCCCACGGCAGCCAGAGTATCCGGGTGCACCATGACGACCGTCTGCCAGGCCACCTGGGATACCGGATCGGGAATTTCGGGCAGCCAAGGCTGATCGGCATGACGGCCATCGTAGAATCGCAGCGAACTGGTGATCTGCACCCTCTGCTGCTTGCCAGGCGCTGGCGCCGACTGGAGCAATAGGCGCGCCAGGGCGTCGAGCACCTGCCCGTCGAAGCGCGGGGCCGCTTGCGTTGCCGGCTGGTCGGCCACGAAACGACCGCCACTTTGAATCATTCGCAGCCACTGACGCTCGGAGCGGATCAGTCCCTGGTCGGTGAAGCGATCAATCAAGTATTGGCGGAAATCACCGGTGGGACGCGCTTCCGACGCGCACAAGCGCACAAACAAGTCACCGATGCTCAGCGTTGTATCGATCCGGCCCATCGTTGGTTGCCGGGTGGCTTTCATGGCCAGCTTGCTTTCATAAGCGCCCCATGCGCAGAGCGGGTGTTGCACGGGGACTACCAGATCGGCCGCGGCGGCGGTTTCGTCCATGGCGCTGCCGAAGACGACGACGAAGGTGCGGTCGTGCGCTATCGCCGTGACCGCATCCGGGCCGCCAGGCAGGCTGTAGAGGGGATTGACCTGGTTCAGCAACAGCAGCGTCGGTTCCATATTCTGAGTTCCGCGCCACACCTGCCCGACCTGCTCGCGCGTATGCGCGATCTCGACCCGGTGGCGTTGGTCGAAGTCGTACAGGGAAAAGGCCGGATCGAGCACGGCGTTCAGCACTACCGTTGCCAAGTCTGCGGCCGCTGCGGCGGTGCCGTTGGCCGCGGTCGCCGTGGGAAGCACGAGCGGCCGTTTGGCCCGGTACAGGTGACGGGCAAGCGCTTCGAGCGCTTCGGCAGGCAAGTCGGTCTGCGATGCCGATCGCTCCGGCGTATAATCCGCCGCCAAACGAACCAGCCCCTGGCGGAAAGCATCGGGCAATGCGCGTCCGCGGCCCATCGTCAGCAGTTGCCGCACCAGGCACATGGCCGCCACGGCTTCACGACCGGGTTTGCACATCAGCCATTGGTCAGCGTTGGCAGCGGTCATGGACGCCAACGGGCCGATGTGGAAAAAAAGGCCTTTTTGCCCGTTGTCAAAGGCATGCATGCTTTTAAATTTTCGGCTGTATTCCACCGGCGAGAGCCAGGTTTCCAGGAAATCGGCACCAAAGCCGACAACAACATCGGCCTGGTCCAGACGGTAACTGGGCAATATAGGGCGGTCGAAAAGCTGTGCGTGTGCCTGTTTAAGTGCTTCGTAGGCAAAGGGTTCGAAGATGTGCGGTCCATGAGCGCCGTGCGAGCGCAGAAATCTATCGAACAAGGATAGCAGATCATCACCGCACACTTGCGTCACCAGGGCGATACGTTCAGGCCCCTTGGCAGCCGCATCGCCTGCGTGTTGCCGGATGATGCGAATCACCTCGTCGTCGGAAATCGGCACCCTGACGCCGTTGCGTTTAAGCAGCGGGCGTTGGATGCGGTCCGGATGGTAAAGGCGCTGCAGGGCGGCATGACCACGGGCGCACAGTTTTCCCTGGTTGACCGGGTGCAGAGGGTTGCCTTCCAGCTTGACGACGCGTCCCTCACGGTTTTTGGCCAGCACACCGCATCCGGCCGGACACTCGCGGCAAGTGGAGGCGTACCACATCGCCT
>JABDRH010000458.1 GCA_013041835.1 Desulfatitalea sp.
GGGCGATGAATCCTGAGACGCCGGTATGGCTCGGCAAGGGGACCGCCAACAACGTCTTGATTTTAGGGTACCCGCGGGGAAGCGGCCCCCATGGGGGAGTGTTTTCGTTGGCCTGCAAGATCTGGGACTCTCCGGTTTGCACAAGCTGGCGCCAGAGGCCGTTGATTTCGAACTTTTCAGCGACCGGCACATGTTCCTCCTGTTGGACCACGGCTTGATCCGCAACGGAAACGACGCGCCAACACCCCTCCTGATTCTCGACCATGAAACCGAATGGGCTATCGGTCAACGCCTTGGCTGCCTGCAAACAGGTGCCGGCCAACGCCTGTTCGCTATTGCGGTCGGTAACAATTTGATGCAGCACCTGATTGATGGCATCCAACAACTTGGATTTGCGATGGATTTGCTCTTCGGCCATTTCTCGCTCAAGCACTTCAAGCTGCAACCGCTTATTGGTCTGGACCAGATCGTCGGTGCGCGCTTGCACCTGGTTTTCGAATTTATATTTATATGCCGCCAACTCATCCTCAATGCGACTGAGCTTCGACAAATCCTGAGTCAACAATAGGTTCCTGAAAGCCAGCCGAGTGGTTTCGTGCGCAATATTCTCAATCCAGGCCAGCACCTTTTCGAAGTCTTGCCGGTTTGCTTTGGGCAAATGGTTGATGCAGCGCAACAATTTATCACCGTCCAGGCGGATCATTTGCGCATATGTCAAGATTTGTGCACTATTAGATAATTCCGGGCAGTATTGGCAGATCCACCAGTTGGCCAGATGGCGCTTTTGCACCACGATGGGAACGGCCGCCTTAAGCACACCAACGCCTTCGCACTGTTCAACAAAAGGTATTTGTGCACGCCTGGCTTTCATTGAGAGGGTGCGCAGATTGACCAGGCAGTCATCCAGACCTTTTGCAGATTGCTTCACCTGACGGCAAATCGGCAAATCATTGCTGGGCATGGTCAGTGGATTGCCGTCCACATCGGCGATCACAATTTTAACATTGCCGATGCGCGCCAGTCGGTCTTGCAGATGCTGAAGATCGGCCAAAGGCAGGAAGTCCAACAGGGAAATCCAGTTCAATGCCGATAAATTCCCGGCCTCGGCGTTTGAGGCATTGCGATTCATCCATTCATCCCCAATAGGTCACACATCAACCCCATGGCCGCTCAGCGATTCGGTCGTCGTGCAACATCCCCATGGGATGGATGTGCAAACCATTGTTCAATTTTCAACGGATGCCAGGAATAGTTGCTTGCCTACTTCCATCTGAAAAAGTGCGGGACGTCACTGTGGCATCGGCAAGGATGCCTGCTTTTGTTTCAATGCCAGCGCAATATACCCCTCGTATGACGCCCGTGTGCCACCTTCACCCCAAGATGGCACAAAAAAACCGGACTGCCGCCGGACAAGCCGGTCAATGTGCCCTTGGTTCCCGGGCACCCCGGCTATCCGCATCGGCAGATCCGTCGCTTTCCGTCCTTCAGTTACCCACAGTTTGGCTTTGCTGGCCGTGAATCTTGCCAAAAAATTACAAGCAATTAATGCGCCATTTTATCGAAACTTGTCAAATTGCGGCAACAATGGCGCAATTTGCTTGTAATATCGGATTTTCTTGGTGCAACGATCGCCAACGACCCGATATGCGCTGATGGGTCTTATGAAATAAACTTCACAGTGAATGGGAATAATCTTTCCAGTATTGTATACCCAATATCCATCGCCCGATCAATAGCGCACCATGGAAACGCTGATATTTCAGCGTCCTGCTTGACACGCCAGCGCCCCTTTTTTATAGTGGGCGATAATATTTTTGCATGCAGCGTTATCGTATTCTATTTCGGATTCGATAGGTTACAACTGCGCTGAATCATTTCCCCACTGGGAAGGAGATCGCTATGAAACACATTCGTTGGGCCGTCATTGGGGTTGTCTTATGTTTGTGCCCGGGACACGGGCTGCTGGCCGCAACCCAGCAAGCCGAACAGATACCGTTGACCCCCTTGGCCACCGTCAAACATAGTATCGATCAAATTGTTGAAGTTTTGAGAGATCCTGCCTTTTCAGCCGCTGACCAAAAACAGGCCCAAAGGGACAAAATCAAGGAGATCGCTTACCCCATGTTCGATTTCAAGGAAATCAGCCGCCGAGCAGTGGGGCCCAAGTGGCAATCGTTCACCATCGATGAAAAGACCCGCTTTACCGATGTATTTGCCAAGTTTTTGGCCAATACCTACGTTGATCGCATTCAGGGGGAATATCAAAACGAACAAGTGGTCTATGTCAATGAACTGGTCAAGGCGCCATTGGCCCTGGTACGCACCAAGTTGGTACGGCAGAGTGTCTCCATGCCCCTGGACTATCGCCTGCGGCAAACCGACGGCCAATGGAAGATTTACGATATCTTGGTGGAAGACGGTGTGAGCCTGGTCAAAAATTACCGGGTGCAGTTTCAATCTTTTCTGCAAAAGGAGTCCCCGGCCCGATTGATTGAAACATTGTTGTCCAAACTCAACCCGTAGCATGCCGTTTGACATGTTTAAAAATGCATAGGACGGCGGATCCAACCCATGAACCATCGATACTTCAGCGCGGTGATCACAATCGCCGCCATCTACGGCCTGCTGGCAGGATGTGCCGCAGGCCGTCGCAATGCCTTGGAACCAGCGGTGCCCCTACTGCTGAAAAAGCCCCCCGTTTTGCTGGCCGCCAACACGAATACGAACCTGATCGCTCAAAATGAACCGGGTGACGATGACTTCTCCCTGCTCGAAGATGACCTGGCCTGGGACGACAGTGAGACAGAAGAGATTTACGCTGTTGCCGATCCGCTTGAAAAGTGGAACCGGGCCATGTTCGTGTTCAACGACAAGCTTTACTTCTGGATGATGAAGCCGGCGGCCCAGGGTTATCGTTTTGTGGTGCCCCCGCCGGCCCGCTCCGGCGTCAAGAATTTCTTCTTCAACGCATCGGCGCCCATCCGCGTGGTCAACAATATTCTGCAGGGTAAAGGTCATGCCGCCGAAGCCGAAGTGGCCCGATTCCTTTATAACGCAACCCTGGGATTGCTCGGGTTCGGCAATCCCGCCGCAAAACATCCTGAACTGAATCCGCCGGTGGAGGACCTGGGTCAAACATTGGCCAAATACGGCTTCATCGACGGTTTCTTCATTATGTGGCCCTTCCTGGGGCCGTCCACCCTGCGGGACTCGGCCGGCACGTTCGGCGACCGCTTCCTGAATCCCTTTGGCTACGTGGAACCGGTTGAGGCCTCCTTGGCCATCGGCGCCTACGACGTGCTCAACGACCTCTCTTTCCGCATCGGCGACTATGAATCCCTTAAGCAAGCCGCTCTGGACCCCTACGAAGCCTACCGTAACGGGTATATTCAGCTACGACAGTTGAAGATCAAGCAGTAGGCGATACCGGTGCCACCACCGACGGAAACCGCCGCTTGTCGGTGTGGGGGATAAATTTAGCCGCCGAAAAGCGGTTCATGAAGTCCTGGTTGACATTCAGCTCCATGTAGGTGATGCCGTCCCGGACAGCGGCAGCCTCTGCCACGGCATCACGGGAAAAAAGCGCCAGGGTGGCGCCGGCCAAAGAGGTATTGCCCACGGGTTGAAAACAGGCCAGGGGCAAATCCGGCAGCATGCCGATGGTAACGGCCGCGCCAGGATCGATGAACGCGCCGAAGGTGCCGGCCACCAAAAAGCGTTTGATCTCTTCCAGGGTCAATCCCATGCTGCCGGTGATGGTCTCGAGGATGGTATACATGGCGGCCTTGGATCGTACCAGGCTGTCCATGTCGGCCTGGCTTACGCACAGCGCCTGCCCGTTGGCTGCCTGTTCGGCGGGCACCACGGTGACATGGTGCATGCCGTTTTCGGTGGTAAAGCGTTTTGGAAAACGCTCCGGGCGAAACTTGCCGCGAATGTCGATCATGCCGGCCAAAAACATCTGCGCCGCCAGATCGATGATGCCCGATCCGCAAATGCCCCGGGGGGGCAGGTCGTCGATGGTATGGATCTCAAAGGCGGCGCTATGCGGATCGATGCGCACACGGTCGACGACGCCCGGTCCGGCGGTGGTGCCCATGCGGGTAACACCGCCCTCAAGGGCCGGCCCGGCGGCTCCGGCACAGGCCATCAACCACTCTCGGTTGCCCAACACCACTTCGGCGTTGGTCCCCACATCCACCAGCAACACGGGTTCCCGGCTGCGGTGCATCCGCGTGTGGATAATGCCCGCGACAAGATCACCGCCGAAGTAGCTGCCCACGCCGGGGAAAATCCATACCCGGGCGTTGGGCGCCGCCAGCAGCCCGATGTGGTCGGCGGGGATCAGCCCAAAGCGATTGGCGGCGGGAATGTAAGGTTCGCGAATCATCCAGTGCACGGGTATTCCGGCCAGCAAGTGGCTCATGGCCGTGTTGCCGGCGACGCTGATCAGGTGCAGCCGCCGGGTATTCAACCCGCATGTACGGCACAGCTCGGCGACATGGGTGTTAATGCCGTGAACAATTTTTTGTTGCAACGCCGCCAGGCCGCCGGGCTGATCGGCATGGTGGATGCGGACCAGAATATCGGGCCCGATTTCCACCTGGGGGTTATCAAAAGCGGTTTCGGCAAGGATGATGCGCTTTTCCAGGTCCACCAGGCGCAACACAACCCGGGTGGTGCCCAAATCCACGGCGAGGCCGGCCAATATTTCAGGCTGCTTTTGGGGCGCTACGTGCACCAGCACCCAGGCATCCTGGTCCCGAAAAAGCACACAACGCACATGATAATTCGCTTGCCTGAACAAAGGGGGAAGTTGCGCGACCAGCGACAGGTCCATGTGAATGCAAGCCGCCCGAAGTTGGTGCTGTAGCGCCAGACCTAGCCGGTCGGCGTCGGCCGCATTGTTCTGCAACGAGGGCGGCTCTAATCGCACGGACACGACCCAACCGGGTGTTTCCGGATTCGCATGGGACATTGGGGTCATGTTCGCATCCTTGGGGTAATGCGGGTGAGGCAAAGGATCCCGCACCGATGCTCCACCATCAGGGAATCGGGCCTCGAAACAGAAATGGACCGGCACTGTTTTAGCCGATCCATGGGGTGTGGCATTATTTTGTGGAACCGCTTAAAAGAGGCACCGGTGTATTCGGGTTAGGCGGATTTCACCACGTGGCCCGATTTGATGCAGTTGGTACAAACCACCATTTTCTGAGGACGTCCGTCTTTGATGGCGCGCACACTTTGCAGGTTGGGCTTGAAACGACGTTTGGTGACATTGTGGGCATGGCTCACATTGCAGCCCACCATCGGTTTTTTTCCACAGATCTCACACACCTTTGCCATTGCGCATCTCCAATCGGGCACTTGCCCATCGTTTCGGGTCGATGGGCTGAATTATTCAAAGAGTAGCCTCATACCTTCTCCTGGGTCGCTTGTAAAGCCTTTTTATGGGCAATATAAAATCGAACGTCGTCGATCTCTTTTCGTTTGGCACCTAACGCATCGGTTCGGATAACTTTGCATTTATGAATTGATGCTTATGGTTGACAAAATGCAAGATAGCATCCATCAAACTATCGGGAGGAGCACCATGTGGGAATATACAGGCAAGGTCAAGGAACACTTTCTCAACCCACGCAATGTCGGGGAAATCGAAAACGCCGATGGTGTTGGCGAAGTCGGCTCCATGGCATGCGGCGATGCGTTGAAGCTCACGTTTAAGGTGGATGGCGGCATTATTCAGGATGCCAAGTTTAAAACTTTTGGTTGTGCCAGCGCCATTGCCTCGGCCTCGGCCCTGACCGAGCTGCTCATCGGCAAGACCGTTGAAGAGGCGGAAAAACTCACCAACGATCATATCGCCGATTACCTGGGCGGGCTGCCCAAAGAAAAAATGCACTGCTCGGTCATGGGACACGAAGCCTTGGAAAAAGCCATTGCCTGCTACCGCGGGGAACCGGACAAGGTGCAGGCCGGCAATGTGGTGTGCGAGTGTTTTCACATCACCGACCTGCAGCTCGAACGGGCCGTCACCGATCACAGCCTCAAAAGCATCGAGGAAATCACCAACTACATCAAGGCCGGCGGCGGCTGTGGGCAGTGTCATGATACCATTCAAGGGATCATCGACCGGGTCAACGGCACGTTGACCGAAAAGCCGCCCGCGCCCAAACCGTTGACCAATATTCAGAAAATCAAACTCATCGAAGAGACCTTGGAGCGGGAAATCAAGCCGGCCCTGATGCAGGACGGCGGTGATATTCAATTGGTGGATGTGGACGGCGACCGCGTACTGGTAAAGCTTAAAGGGCGTTGCGCCGCGTGCGCCATGTCTCAAATCACGCTCAAGGACTATGTGGAATCCAAGCTCAAGGAACTGGTGGCCCAGGCATTGACCGTAGAGGAGGTGGTTTCATGAAACCGATCTACCTGGACAACAACGCAACCACCCAGGTGGCCCCGGAAGTGGTGGAAGAAATGCTGCCCTATTATTCCACCTTTTACGGCAACCCCTCCAGCATGCACACCTTCGGCGGCAATGTCGGCAAAAAAATCAGAGAAGCGCGGGCCAAGCTGGCCGAGCTGATCGGCGCACAGCCCGAGGAGATTGTTTTCACCTCGTGCGGCACCGAGAGCGACAGTACGGCCATCTGGGCCGCCCTGCGCGCGAATCCGGACAAACGACACGTGCTCACCTCTCATGTCGAGCATCCGGCCGTGAAGAACCTGGCGGAATACTTGGGCCGCAACGGCTACCGCGTCACCTTCGTGCCGGTGGACAACCAGGGACGCCTGGATCTGGATCACCTCTACAGCCACCTTTCCGACGACACGGCGATCGTCAGCCTCATGTGGGCCAACAACGAAACCGGTGTGGTTTTCCCCGTCGAAGAAGTCGCCAAACGGGTTCACAAACGCGGTATCGTGTTCCACACCGATGCGGTTCAAATCGTAGGCAAATTGCCTATCAACATGGCCGACAACACCATTGACATGCTCTCCCTTTCAGGCCACAAACTGCACGCGCCCAAGGGCATCGGCGCCCTTTACATTCGCAAGGGCACAAAGTTCGCGCCCTTTCTCATGGGCGGGCACCAGGAGAACGGCCGTCGCGGCGGCACTGAGAACGTGGCCGCCATTGTGGGCCTGGGCAAAGCCGCCGAACTGGCCGTGGCGCGCATGGATGATGAAAACACGCGTGTCAAGGCCCTGCGCGACAAACTGGAAACCTCCCTGCTCAGCGCCATCCCCAACAGCATGGTCAACGGTGATGTGGCCAGCCGCCTGCCCAACACCACCAGCATCGCCTTTGAATTCGTGGAGGGCGAGTCGATTCTGCTCATGCTCGATGAGTACAACATCTGCGCCTCATCCGGATCGGCGTGCACATCCGGGTCCTTGGAGCCGTCCCACGTCCTGCGCGCCATGCAAGTGCCTTTTACCGCCGCCCACGGCTCGATTCGCTTTAGCCTGAGTGTCTACAACGCCGAGGACGAAGTCAACCAAGTCATCGAAAGACTCCCTCCCATCATTGACCGCCTGCGTAAAATGTCGCCATTCTGGGCGGAAAAGGAGCGGTCCTGCCAAACGAATGCCTAAGGGCTCGCGCAAAAATAACGTCACACTTTCATGCGCCGATTCATCTCACCCGGCTGCGTTTTGTCCCTTACCGGGTGAGCGCCTCAACACCTGAAAATGTAAATTTATTCTTGCGCGAACATTAGGGCTCGCGCAAAAATAAATTTCTCAACTCCTGCAACTGTTGGTCCGATATCTGAATAGATGATTTCGACATCGAATAGGAGGTGTTCATGTTATTTCTGGTCGTGGATGATTCGATGGTTGCGCGCACCATGGTCAATAATGTTCTGGAGCCCATGGGACATGAAGTGATCCAAGCCGGCAACGGACAAGAGGCGTTGAAAATTTTGGACAAGCTGGCCAGGGAGGTAGGCGTCGTACTGCTGGATTGGAATATGCCGATCATGAACGGCTTCGAAGCGCTGCAGGCCATTCGAAGCAACCGTTATTGTGACCATATTTCTATTCTGATGGTCTCCACCGAATCTGAAGCAGAATATATCGACCGTGCGATGAAGGCCGGTGCGAACGGTTATCTTGCCAAGCCGTTTACCAAAGATGAACTGATCGACAAAATCAACAGCATTGTTCAATCTTCAAGTGAGTAAGTAAGCAATGAGCGCCTAATTGCAAATGTCCCCTGAAATGAGCCACCGGGATGATGGGTTAGGCCACAACGCGGAGACGAAATGGATACAATATTGCTCATCGATTGCAGTGACGACGTCACCACGTCAATGGCCGGGTTGTTAAAAGGCAACCACCAAGTGGTGAACGTTTCCTTTGAAGATCGCGATATCCCGGGAAAAAACAAAATGATTATCCTGCAAGCCCATGATGACCTGGATGCGATCTCCAAAAAAATCAGTAAGATCAGGTATGAATGCAAATTCAGGGACATTCCCATCGTCGTGGTCAAACAAAGCGAGGATCAGATCCCGCTGGAATACTATTTAAGCTCCGGGGCCACCGAAGTGCTGCCGCTGGATGCGCCGCCGGGTGCCTGTCGGCAAATCCTGCAAGGTTATCTGATTCCCAGTCGCAAACCCCTCGAATCAGAGACAGAATACCTTACACCCTTCATCGAAAACACAATCAATGTCTTGAAGGCCACCGCTCAAATGGACGCGGTATTTCGGGAGGTCTATTTTTCCAATGATTTTCGCATATTCGGAGACATATCGGGAATCATCGGCTTGTCGGGCGTTTCCGAAGGAACCGTGGCGGTGACCTTGTACTGGGATCTGGCCCGCAAAATCATCGCCAACATGATGCATGTGGCGGACAACCAGCTCAATGCCGAATATATCCATGACGGGGTAGGCGAACTGATCAATGTGATCAGTGGCAGCACAAAAAAACGATTCAAGGGCACGCCGTTTCATTTTGATTTATCCCTGCCGACAGTCGTAGTGGGATCAGGTCACCAACTGGGACATCCCGATAACTCGAGCATCGCCGTTCTGATTTTCGATGTGGCGCAGATGGCCTTCGTTTTGCAGGTGTGTCTGAAACCCAAACAGAAACAGTCTTAACAGATTGCATTCATGACGGAAAAAATCATTCTACTCATCAACCGGGATGCCGCCTTTCTCGATCAAACCGGCAGCACTCTTGAAGACGCAGGTTATCACACGCGCACGGCCTCCGAAATGCGCGGCGCCCTGGCCCTGCTCTCCGCAAATGCCGTCGGGTTGATTATCTGCGACAAAGCCCTGCAGGATGTCAGCGGCTTTGACCTGCTCAATTTCATCAAGAAAGATCCATTGCGTGAAAAAATTCCGTTCATGTTTCTAGTGCCGGCCAACGAACAGGGGGGGGCATTCAAAGCATTCGAATTGGGTGCGGCGGATTACCTGGTCTACCCCCTGGCGCCCCAGATCCTGGTTGACGCGGTGGACGAGCTTTTCGCCACCGATGACGACGTGCCGCTGCCTTCCGGCATACCCGAGGCGCACCCAACCGCCGCCGCCAACGGGCAAACAAGTCCGACGGACGACCCGATTCCCGTTTCCGGGCTGATCATCGATGTCTCCAGAGATGGTGTTTTATGGCTGCCCGGAAACGTCCAAAGCTTTAGCCGTCAAAGCCTGTATATTGAAACCGCGCTGTTCGGCAAGCAGGGCGTCTCGCTGTTGGCGCGCATCAAACGGGCAGACGGCACCTTCGTCCTCAACGGCTACATTAAAGAAATCCGCTTCGAAGATTTTCAAAAGCCGGCCATCATCGAAATGTCTGTCCAGGAAGAAGAGGCATGGCGGCGCATCCATGATGACCTGACGCAAAAAACGCAACATCAGACGCAGGAGGCCGCGGATCAACCCGAGGTTGAGCCGCAGTTGGAAAAAACCATTGTCATGTCCCCGACCGGCATTGACAAAACGGCATACAAAACCGGCCCATTCAAGCCTTCCAAGAAGAAAGATCCTTCCTACGACAGGCGCTTTTATCATAGCCTTATCGGCCGGCAACTGGATAACTACCGGGCCATCACCCTCATCGGCACCGGCAGCATGGGCGGTGTGATCCAAGGGTGGGATGTGGCGCTGGAGCGCGAAGTCGCGCTGAAAGTCATCTCTTACGGGCTTTCATCCAAAGAGAGCTTTCGCGAAATGTTCATCAAGGAGGCGCGCGTCGTATCTCGGCTGAACCATCTCAATGTCGCCCAAATCTACTATATCGGCACCAGCAGCGACATTCTCTACTATGCCATGGAGTTCGTGGACGGCCTTACCATGAAAGAGTTGATCGCCGAGCAGGGCAATCTGAACAACCTCAAAGGCTTGGAATATTTCATCACCGTGTGTGAAGCGCTATACTTCGTGAATCAAAACAGCGTCATTCACCGCGATATCAAACCCGCCAACATTATGATCACCCGCGCGGGGAACATAAAAATAGTGGATTTCGGGGTGGCGGTTTCCGCTGATACGGTCAAGAAAACAACCAATAATCAAATCATCGGCTCACCCATGTACATGTCGCCAGAGCAAGTGGCCGGCTTGTCCCTGGACAATCGCAGCGACATCTATTCGGTAGGCGCAACCTTTTACCACGCCTTTACCGGCCAGCCGCCCTTTCAAGGCACGGACTTCAAAACCATTATGGCCCATCATGTCCAAACGCCGTTGCCCCCGATAAGGAAAAAAAACGCCAACGTACCGGCCGCCCTTGCTAGAATCATCGAAAAAATGATGGCCAAGGATCCTTTGGAACGGTACAAAGATTTTCAATATGTCGCCAATGATGTCAAAGCCCTCCGCGCCCACATTGTGGACCGCAAGCGTCCATCCTCCCGCCAGACCAAAACTTCGGGTTAGTTAGAAATAAATAGCTTTTTAATAAGTTGGGCCCAAAACCGGGCAATAGCACCATGAGGCCCGAATCCCTCAAAGATAAATTATTTTTGTGTAAGCCCTTGGCTATCGTCCATCATTTGGGTTAAACTGAGAAAAAAACCCTGAACATCCCCGATTGGGTTGTATTGCCGATACATATTCGATAATATGCGGATTCTGGTGGAAAGGCTGTTAGGCTGTTGGTATTTTTATTCCCCAAGGCTTTTCATTAAAGCCATCTCCCGCAGGCTTCGCTATAGGTAATGATGATGGAACATATTGCCTATTTGCGCGTATGAAGAACGAGATGACTGGATAAGCCGCCTTGATGTTTTCGCGGCGCAAAGGCACGGGAAGGTGCGGCGGCAGAGCAGTATGGATGACGCAGCACATGGGAGGAAAATAGAATGTTTTTTAAAAACTTGAAGCTCAAACCCAAGCTACTCGCACTAGGATTGGCATTGACCCTGTGGCCGCTGCTTGTGTTCGGTGCCATTGTTTCTTTCCAGAACAGCAATGCCGGCAAGATTTCAAGGACGGAAACCATCAAGATGGCCAGGAACCAACTGGACCATATTGCCGCAGGGGTTCGTGCGATGATGGCCGCCGAGAATGAAATGCTGCAACGATCGTTCAATAGTTACATGGCGCTGTTTCTTAAGGAGGCGGATACCGGCGGCGGCATCCAGGTCGGCTACGAAAAGGTGGTCTGGCAGGCAATCAATCAAAATGATGAAAGCGTTCAGTCGGTTACACTTCCTAAAATAACCGTTGCCGGACAATGGCCCGGCCAAGTGACCGCCATGGAAACACCAGTGCCGGTGGTCGACGGAGTCCGGGACTATTACCAGGACTATACCATGACGTTGCTGCAACGCATGAATCTGGCCGGCGATTTGTTGCGCATCGCTTCCAGTGTGTCTCACACCGATGGATTGCGCGCCACGAGGACCTATATTCCGGCAATCGGAAGAGACGGTGC
>JABDRH010000462.1 GCA_013041835.1 Desulfatitalea sp.
CCGCTGAAATCCCTGAGCGATACCCTCAAAGGAAAACAGGGTCGTTTCAGACAGAATCTTCTGGGGAAGCGTGTCGATTACTCCGGCAGAACGGTTATTTCGGTCGGGCCCGAGCTGCGGCTGCATCAATGCGGGTTGCCGAAAAAGATGGCCCTCGAGCTTTTCAAGCCCTTTGTCTACTACCGTCTCGAACAGAAGGGTCTTGTTTCCACGGTCAAAAGCGCCAAGAAGATGGTCGAACGTGAAGTGCCCGAAGTGTGGGACACCCTCGACGAGGTGGTGCGCGAGTATCCGGTCATGCTCAACCGAGCGCCCACCCTTCACCGGCTGGGTATCCAGGCCTTTGAACCCATTTTGATTGAAGGCAAGGCCATTCAACTGCACCCGCTCGTATGTACCGCCTTCAACGCTGATTTCGACGGTGATCAGATGGCCGTGCATGTGCCCCTGTCTGTGGAATCTCAAATCGAAGCGCGGGTGCTGATGCTCTCCTCCAATAATATATTGTCGCCGGCCAATGGCAGTCCCATTATCGTTCCCAGTCAAGATATTGTATTGGGTACCTATTATATGACCCGCGCTGTGGATGGCCGAAAAGGCGAAGGCAAAATGTTTGCATCACCCGAAGAGGTACGCATTGCCTACGACTCCAAAGAGGTGGACCTACACGCCAAAATCATCGTGCGTGTGGGAGACAAGCGGTACGATACTTCGGTGGGGCGTATCCTGATGTGGGAGATCATGCCCAAGGACCACTTGATGGTGATGCGTCATCTGATGGTCAAATCCAACGACCAGGCCCAGTCCATCCAAGACCAGTTGGTGCAAGGGGCTGATTTCATCGAAATGGTGCAGACCCATTCGCAATCCGGTGACAAGGGGCAGGGCGGTTTCATCGGCATGTTGCGCAAGGAGGAGTTCCAGCGCATTTTCAGCGTCAACGAAAAGAAGGTAGAGGCCATCTTTCGCCTTCAGCAGGGCGCGGTCAGCCCGGTGGTTAAGGCCGATGAGGGCTATCACATCTTTCAAATTGTCGAGAAGCGCCAGGAGATGCCCTTCGATGCGGTGAATCGCATACTGGACAAGGGTGCCCTGCGCGAGCTCGTGGATTTCGCCTACCGCAACTTGGGGTCTAAAGCCACTGTCATCCTTTCCGACCGGCTTAAGGATACGGGATATAAATACTCCACCAAGGGCGGCCTGTCCATTTCCATTGACGATATGATTATTCCCGATGGCAAGTGGGATATTCTAAAGCAGTCTGAAGATCAGGTCACTGAAATCAGCAGGCAATACACCGAAGGTCTGATCACTCAGGGTGAAAAGTACAACAAGGTGGTGGATATCTGGGCTAAAGCCACCGACGATGTGGCCAACGAGATGATGGAGGCCATGAAAAATGCGCCCATTTACGACGAATCCGGCAAACCGGTGAAGGACGAAAACGGCAACTCGGTTTTGGCCGACAGCCTCAATCCCATATACATGATGGCCGATTCGGGCGCTCGGGGCAGCAAAGACCAGATGCGTCAGCTGGCCGGCATGCGAGGGTTGATGGCCAAACCCTCGGGAGAGATTATCGAAACACCCATCCAGGCCAACTTCCGCGAGGGGCTGTCCGTGCTTCAGTACTTTATTTCCACCCACGGCGCCCGCAAGGGGCTGGCCGATACCGCCTTGAAGACCGCCAACTCCGGCTATCTCACGCGGCGGTTGGCCGATGTGGCCCAGGACGCAACAATTTCCGAGGCCGATTGCGGTACCATAATGGGTGTTGAGGTGGAACCGCTGATGGAAGGCGGCGAAGTGATTCAGCGCTTAGGGGAACGCGTTCTCGGGCGTGTGACCGTAGAGGATATTCTCGATCCCTTCACCGATGAAGTGTTGATTCCCGCCAACCAGGAGATCGACGAACCGGCGGTGCAACTCTTAGAGGACGCTGGCATTACCCACGCCAAAATCCGAAGTGTGCTCACATGCCAGACAAAGTACGGGGTCTGCGCCGCCTGTTATGGCCGCGATCTTGCCCACGGCGGCAGGGTGGAGATCGGCCAATCGATCGGCATCCTGGCGGCCCAATCCATCGGCGAACCGGGCACCCAGCTAACCATGCGGACTTTCCACATTGGTGGTACGGCCAGTCGGCGCGTGGAGCAGGCTGATATCCGGGCGCGCACCATGGGCACAGTGAGGTTTCCCGAACTTAATATCGTACAAAATGCCCAGGGCGAGAACGTGGTTATGAACCGCCGCGGCGGAGAATTTGCCATCGTGGGCAAGGCTGGGCGGGAAAGAGAACGCTTCCCGGTTATCTATGGCGCCCACATCCTCATCAATGAAGGGCAGAAGGTTGAGCCGGGTCAGTTACTGGCCACCTGGGATCCGTTTACAACGCCCATCATTACCGAGGTGGACGGTACGGTGAAGTTTGATGACCTGATACCCGGTAAAACCATGCAGGAAAAGGTGGATCCGGTGACCGGAAAATCGAGCCGTACGGTCATAGAATCCAAGACCGGTGAGGAGCGACCGCGTATCTCGGTAAAAGCTGAAGACGGAAAGACAGCCAAGCTTAAGGGCGGCAGCGGCATGGCGCGTTATATCCTGCCGGTTGAAGCGATTTTAATGGTGGAGGAGGGGGACGAGGTTAAGGCTGGCGATGTGGTGGCCAAGCTGCCACGGGCCACCACCAAAACCAAGGATATCACAGGTGGTTTGCCGCGTGTGGCCGAGCTGTTCGAGGTGCGCAAGCCCAAGGAGATCGCTGTTCTCAGCGAAATCGAGGGCTATGTGAGCATTGCCAAATCCACCAAGAAGGGTAAGCAACGGGTGACGGTTACGCCGGTGGATGTGGGGGAAAAGAAAGAATACCTGATTCCCCGGGGCAAACACATCAACGTATACGAAGGCGACTATGTGAAGGCCGGTGAACCCTTGGTGGGTGGATCGGCTATTCCCCAGGATATTTTGCGCATCAAAGGCGAAGTCGCCCTGGCGCGCTACCTGGTGGACGAGGTGCAGGAAGTGTATCGGTTGCAGGGAGTGCGCATTAACGATAAGCACATCGAGGTTATCGTGCGTCAGATGATGCGCCGTGTCAAAATCATGGATGTGGGCGACACCGACTTCATCATCGAGGAACAGGTGGATCGTATTGTGTTCGACGACACGAACAAAGCCGCAATCGCCGCCGGTGGCAAACCTGCTTCAGCCGAACCGCTCATCTTAGGGATCACGAAAGCCTCATTGAGCACGGACAGCTTCATTTCCGCTGCATCCTTTCAAGAGACCACAAAGGTGCTCACTGATGCCTCCATTGCCGGCGCTGTTGACTACTTGCGCGGTTTGAAGGAAAACGTGATCATGGGGCGGCTGATTCCGGCCGGGACAGGTTTGTTGGAATACCTGGGCATGGATGTATCTCAAAGCGAGTCGGTTGTGGATTAACCGGATTCGTCCATAATATGTACGCTTCCGGCACTTTTAGGCCGGCGCGGGTGGGCATGCCGCAGCCACCAAAAAGAGAGCGACTTAGAAAAATGCTTGACAATTCATGGGGGTCGCTATACTAATCCGCTTTTTCCGATAGCGTGACTCCCGTTGGGAAAAATAAGTACCGATGGAGTAAAGAGGACATTATGCCAACGATCAACCAGCTAGTGAAAAATGGGCGTAAGCGGGTCAAGAAAAAGACCAACACCCCGGCACTGAAGGGGGCGCCGCAAAAAAGAGGGGTGTGTACGCGCGTTTATACATCGACCCCCAAAAAGCCCAATTCGGCCCTTCGGAAAGTGGCACGCGTACGCTTGACCACAGGCATCGAAGTGACCGCTTACATTCCGGGTATCGGTCACAACTTGCAGGAGCACTCCGTGGTACTGGTGCGTGGTGGGCGTGT
>JABDRH010000464.1 GCA_013041835.1 Desulfatitalea sp.
TTGAAGTATAGCGGCGTTACGGAGATCTCCCCTTTGCCCTTCGCCACAACGGCCTTGGACTTAAGCGAGGCAATGGAGACCGTTAATCCACGGTTGACCTCCTTCCACAGCTCCACCTCCATGGTCATCTTTTTCAGCTTATTCAGAAAGGCCGCGTTGAAGATGTCCCCATTCTTTGTTTGGACCGCGATGACCACGCTCGACGCACCGCTTCCAAAAACCCTTGAAAATTGTGCCGTGAGTTTCAGATAAGGGTGATCGTAGGGAAACATCTCCCCCAAAATCACCTGGCCGCGAATTTGAAAAGCACCGTATAGAAAAATTGCGGTAGCGGCGAGTAGTAGTACCAGCAAGGCGATCCTGTGTTTTGTCACCGTCCAATAGAATCGATCCGACATCGTCTTTTTTTGTTCGTCCTTCACCATTTCTCCTATTTCCTTCAGATGACCGGCAAGCGCCCCCTCGCCCGATTTTTTAGATTACAACACGCCCTTCAGCGCGACACTATTCACTCTATGGTGCCAATCTGACGCCACGTGGATGACGGGCTTCGACCATCGTTTTGATAGATCGTGCCTTCCATGCCAACCACAACGAATCCGGAATCGCCTTTGCGCACGATCCGATAGAGCCATCGGTATCCGAGCGGCGGCTGGAAAGAAGGCTTTGTCCAGGTCTGGCCTTCATCCGTGCTGACCAACAGCGCCTCTTTGGTGGCGATGGCCACCACCTTCCCTGAACGGTCGGTCGTAACAGAGGTCAGCGCAACCTTGCCGATGCCCGGAACAACCACTTGCCACGTTTCGCCGCCATCGCGCGTCGTGACCACATGGCCGTCGATCCCCACCGCCCACGCTTTGACCACATCGACGGCCGTGACACTAAACAGATAGTTGCCGCCTTTGATGTCGCCGGTCTCCATATCCTCTCCGAATTCACCGGCCTGCCATTGCCAGTTTCCCCCCCCATCAACCGTATGGTAGGCAAAGCCATATTCCCCGACAGCCCAGCCGTTTAGAGCGTCCGAGAAAGACACGGATTTGAGGATAAAATCCTGATCACTGAACTGCACCTTCCAAGTCTTGCCGCCGTCATCCGTATGGAAGATGTGGGTCCTTTCCGTGACGATCCAACCCTTTTCCGGTGAGACAAAAAACACATCCATCAGATAAAAATTGGCAACGGGACTTTTCTGTTGGGTCCATGTCGTGCCGCCGTCCGCGCTATGGATAATGGTGCTCGCATCCCCCACGGCCCAGCCGTTTTGCAGGTCAACGAAAAAAACGCTCGTCAGGGTGGCTCTGGTGCCGGTATCCTGGGCGCGCCACGTCTGGCCTCCATCGGCGCTGTGGTATATGGCGCCGTATCTACCGCACACCCACCCCTTCTGCGCTTCGGGAAAACTGACTCCCAAGAGGTCTTCATCGATCCTATCCGCCGCCCCAGGGGCGCTCATCGACATCACGAGCACAAAGACAGCACTGCATAGCAAACGCTTCCAAAACAGAGGCGTCAAGGCGGTGCTTAACCGTTTTTCCAAGCCCGGCGCGGAATGGCCATTTTTTTTCACTATCAATACTCCTCCTGCTATGTTTTTCTCAGGCTGCTTCGCCCCTTGATACCGTATCTGAACTTAAGCCTGGAATTTGCTTTTGATCCCAACCGTTCATAAGCAGATCCGGCTCGCCGTGAACTTTAGCCACAGTTCACGGCGAGCTTCTGCTCCGTCATCGTCACCGGCCGCCATACACGCATGCCTCTTTCAGCACTACTTCGTAAAGTGCTGCAATTTACTGAGGCTGAAATCGCCCCGAGTCCAATAGTTGATAGGAACGATGCCTGGAGACCAGTTGACGGCTGTTTGCTCAACCTGCATGTTGTAAGAGGGAAGATACGCCGGATTTCTGATCCCCGTTGCCGGATTGAAGGACCACGCAAAATTAAACGCCACCCGGAACAAGCGGCCCTTTTGGTCATAGCTTTCATTGAGAAACAAGTCGAATGTCTCTTTATCGAAATAAAGAACCGTGCGGCCGTATACGTATGCCGGATCTTTCTGGATCAGCTCGACCACGATCATCGGCCGTCTGACCATTTTCAGATTACGAAATTCCAGCTCCTTGCTCGTCAGATAAAACGTGTCACCCGGGACTAGATACGCGGGTACCAGATATTCTCTATCCGCCAGGATCTTGTACTCGTACGGAAACTGGTCGGGAGACAATTTCCGGTTGAACCCGCCGGAATCATCAAAAATGACGTTTGCCCCGACGACCGTATCCTGACTATCGGTGCCCGACATCTTTCTAACCCGCCTGAGCATAGCGGCGTACGCATACATCTTATTGGATTCGTTCGGGTCTAATGTGGATACGATCAACGTTACGTTGCCATACATATCGCGCGGCTGCACCATGGGGCCGCCCCTGATTTGAAACTCGCCAAGAGATTTTGCCCTCTCGTCCAACCACCCAAGGGGTTCGTCGGTCACTCGGCCGGCTATGGTGAAGATTAGCATATGTGCTATGGAACCGGATATCGGGTCAAATTTTTTATTCCATCCCTTGCTTGCGGCGGGCGCTATGAGTCCATCGGCGCCTCTATGCGTCATTTCAGTGTTATAAATAAACTGCATGGCCTTCATCCGGTCCGATCCAAACGGCCTGGGAAACGGAATGCCGCCTTCCCAGCTCTTCCAATCCAGGAATCCCTGGTCATCCACCTTGGCCTTTCCCTTGTACTTCAGTGTGGCCTGGAGCTGCGGCAGAGCGTTATAGTACTGCCAGGTGGGAACAATTTCAAACTCGGAAAAAGTTCCGCCCAACGGAGGGCCGGCCTGCCTGAAGAATTTTTCGTACATGAGCGGTATCATCAGCTCCTTGAGCCCCGGCTTGGTCTGTATATCTTTAAAGGTATACTTTCCCGGCGTAATCTCGGGCGCGATCTTGCCCACCACATCGGGAGCCTTAAAGCCGACCGTTTCAGCCTGCAATGCTTTCATCTTTTCAATATCATAGCAATAGTGCTGATATACCTCCGGCGGAAGAAGCGTTTTTATATAGTCGGGCATCGGACTGGGATCATCAAAAAACGGCCTTGCACCAAGAATTTCTTTTGGATCTACCTTGTATTTTTCGGCCGCCCCTGCCACAGCCCCCATTGTTAACACGGTCGCACAAAAGATTAGAAAAATTGCGCCTAAAACATTATGACTTCTCATCTCATACTCCTTTTTCCGGCTCGCTTGCGCGCATCACATATCGCCGTGGCCGCATATATTGGTTCGCTTATGAAATTACAGTTCCTGAAACACTACCCTTTCTCATCCCCATTTGTACTGGACTTTGAACGAGACGAAGTCCTTATGACTGTAGATCTGAAGCCCTCTGGACAGCATGTTTCCTCCGAAAAAGCCTGCAGCCAAAGTGTACGCCCACTTGGCGTTCGGTGTATATTTGATGCTCGGCTTCACGAAATAGGATTCGTTTGACCAGTCATGCGTCCAAGCCAGGGATGGAGTAAGACGGGAGGCCCAATAGTTTGTGGAAACGGTGAATGCCGAAAATTGGTTATATTTTTGAATGAAAGGACCCGCACCTTCCGTGCCAACGATTCTGTTTTCCCAGCCTCCCTCCATGTCCGAAATGTTCCGTAGATAGTATTGCGCATTTATTTTAAACGTCTGGCGAGGATTTAGCCAGCGAATCGGCAATGCAAAATCCAGGCTCGCGGCGATCCGTCTGTCGTCATGCGTTTCCAACTGACCGGCTAGATTCGCGAACGTGCTGTCCCAGAAGTAGGCCCATTCCAGTCGGAAAATCGGTGAGGAAATGCCGCCGATCCTCGGAATAAAGCCAAGCTCTCGGGAATACATGCCGCCGATCATCTTGCGAATGTGGAAAAAGGCATCGTAAGTTAAATGGACAAGTCTTGTTCCATCTACCTCATAAAAGATGGGTGGCACCCCAGGGGTTGCGGTGTACAACGGGTTAATATCTCTGCCATAAAGAAAGTTGAGGCTTGCAAGGCCTGCCCCGACAAGGGCCTGCAACCTGACGCCGATCCTGCCGTCCGTCCATTCGTCGGGTTTCTCAAAAATGTCGGTCCTAGATCCGGCTACCCCGGCCGGAGTCACGATGTAGGGCGACCAGATACCCCCATGATCATTCCCAGCGGGTACACTACGCGAGTAAATATCATTGTCAACATTCGGGTCCCAGACGACCTGCAAGTTGACATCCGAAAACGTTGCCGAACTGTAACTGAACCCGTAGTCCGCCCTCACCATCCAGGTCGGCGTAATCGTTGTCTCGAACTCGATGTCACCAGGGCCCCTGAGGCCATCCAACGGGTTTAGC
>JABDRH010000470.1 GCA_013041835.1 Desulfatitalea sp.
TCTACGGCCACACCATTCGGGTCAATTTCATCGAGCGGTTGCGCGACGAAATCAAATTCGACGGCATCGAGGCCCTGGCGGCCCAGATTCATAAGGATGTGGCCCTTGCACGACAGGTGTTGTCCGACTATGTGACTTAGAAATCATTTGGGTGATCCATGAAAAACAGACTGGGGCTATCCCTGCTTCTGGGGAGCCTTCTTTCGGCCGGCATGCTTTATTTGGCCTTTCGAAATGTCCCCATGGCCGGCTTGTTGGCCTACCTGGGTCGGATTGAATACGTATGGCTCATTCCCGCCATCGGTGCGTTGGTGCTGGCATTTGTCCTGCGGGTGATCCGTTGGCGACTCATCGTGCACCATACGATTCGCCTCCAATTCTGGGAGGCATTTCACCCTTTGATGATCGGATTCATGATGAATTGCGTGCTGCCGGGACGCATCGGTGAGCTAGCCAGGCCGGCGATCCTTAAAAAGCGGCATGGTGTGGCCATGAGCACAGGTGTGGCCACCGTGGCCACGGAACGTATTTTCGACGCCGTGCTGCTGATCGCCCTGCTCGCCCTGGTCCTGCCCGCCATCGCCCGGCAACCTGAATTGAGCGTCGCTTTTGCCGGATTTCACCTGGACGGTCACACCTTGCAAACAGCGATCTGGGCCATGGTTCGGCTAAGCGCGGTGCTGCTCATCGGCGTTGTGCTGCTGGCCGTCCCGCCGACCCAAAGGCTGCTGCTGCGCATAAACGACATCGGCTTCGCCATGATCGGCAGGTTCATCAAACCGATGAACGGCATCGCGCGCCGCGGGGCCGAAATGAGCAACCATATAATAATCGGCTTCGCCGCCGGTCTCAATATGGGGGGCGATTGGCGCCGTGCGCTGGGCTGCGCGTTTCTAACCGTGTTGGTATGGGGTGCCTCGGCACTGATCCTGGTGGTCCTGGCCCAAGGGTGTCCGGGAATCGATCTGACATGGTTGGAATTATCGACAGTGATGGTTATTATATGTTTTTTCATCGCTTTGCCGTCAGTACCCGGCTTTTGGGGATTGTGGGAGGCCGGCGGTGTGTTTGCCCTTGCGTTGTTCGGTGTCCCGGAAAAGGATGCGGCGGGTTTCACCCTGGTCAGCCATGCCGTTCAGGTCTTTCCCCTCATTGCCATTGGATTGATATCAGCCCTGGTGACCAGCATCAACATCATGCACTTGACCGGCAATAACGGCGCCGAGATATCAGGGTTTGAAAACAACGGGAGCACGCTGCGTGAGCCTTCTTGATATTCTGACCTATCCGGACGACTTTCTGAAAACCGCTGCCAAGCCGGTGGAAAACATCGACGGCCGCCTGCAAACCTTCATCGATCGCATGGCCGAAACCATGTATCAGGCCCCCGGTGTCGGTCTGGCCGCCGTTCAGGTGGGCTTGGACCAAAGCCTGCTCGTCTACGACATCTGCCCCCAGGAAAATGACCGGCAACTGCATGTCCTCATCAATCCAAAGATCATCGCGGCCGAGGGAGAGATCCTCTCCGAAGACGAAGGTTGCCTGAGCGTGCCCGAATTCAGGGCCAACGTAAAGCGTGCGCAAAGCGTCTTGGTGGAGGCTGTGGACCGCGACGGCAACCCGCTGAGACTGGAAGTGGAAGGTATGCAAGCCATTGTCTTGCAGCACGAAATCGACCATCTACAAGGCACCTTGTTTATCGACCACATCAGTGCCCTGAAGCGCCAAATGTACACCCGCCGGGTAAAAAAACAACTTAAATATCAGGGGAGCTGACTTGCAACCCACGATCGTCTTCATGGGCACCCCCGAATTTGCCGTGCCGACCCTTGTGGCGCTCCACGAGGCCCATTTCAATGTGCTTCAGGTCGTGACCCAACCCGACCGGCCCAAAGGCCGGGGACGGCAGCCGGCGCCCCCACCGGTCAAGACGGCGGCTCAAGCCAAGGGCCATTGCGTGATCCAACCCGACACCGTGCGGACGCCGGAGTTCGCCGAAACATTGCGGCGCCTGGCCCCCGATTTTTTGGTGGTGGTGGCCTTTGGGCAGATCCTGCCGGTGGGCATCCTGCAGATTCCCAAAAATGGCGCAGTCAACGTACACGCCTCTTTGCTTCCCAGATACCGAGGCCCGGCCCCCATCCAGTGGGCCATGATACGCGGGGAACACGAGACCGGCGTAACCACCATGCTCATGGACAGCGGCGTGGACACCGGAGATATGCTGATGCAGGCCAAAACCGCCATTCATCCGGACGAGAC
>JABDRH010000471.1 GCA_013041835.1 Desulfatitalea sp.
GCGAACCATCTTCGTTCAGACAACCGAAGCTATACGCCCTAACAGGAAGTTTCCACGGCGACACAGGGTGAAACAGGCCCGATTCTTTTATGAGTACAAAACAACCTGCTAAGGAAACGGCATTGAGTCTAATATATCCTCTTCTAAAAGGGGATGATCCGATAGTTGCGTGAAATTGCGCTTCATAGCGGAAAAATTCCTCACACCAGTGGGGATATTCAAAAGGTATTCGTTCCTTTTTTATGAAACATCGTGGCTTACCAGTCGATGAGATCTTTATCAAACGGATCAAAGTCGTCTGTATCGTCGGCGGTGTGGTCGACGAAGCTGTCGTTCCCATCGGACCTTAGCTTCCGAAGACCGCGGTCAGGGTCGTACGTATGCCCCGTGAATGTGCCGTCCATGAAAAGTCTGCCGGATAAATCATCCCATTGCCATACGGCCACACGTTCGAAAAAGTGCTTACAGAGCCAGGCCGGTTTTTTGGCCGTCATCTTCTTGAGAAGCCATGCCGGTACCGACACCAGGTTCTGATGGAGACGGGCCGTGAGGGCAACATTTTTCTCATTTACGGAAAGATGGATGGGAGCGTCGTCATCCAGCAGCGTGACGGTTGCTTCGTTTCCAGTGGCATCCACATCCCGGACCAGCAGGACGTCGGCGGTTTCGTATTCGCTGTAACGGGTGACAAGTTCTTCACGATCATCGCGCAGGGTAAGCGCCTTAACCGTGGACCGTGCCGCTTCGGCCCGCCGCTTGAGGTCGTTGCGCATTTCCACCATCCGGTCGTAAAGTCTTTGAAACACCGCCGGATCAGTTTCAGCGGGCTGTTGATAGGTCGCTTCGAGCACATCCCGAATATCCGATGGCAAATTAAGGCGATTTCGTTGGCGCCATACCCGCCAGGTTCGCCACAAAAGGTAGGGCGCATATACGAAACACGTGCCCTTTCCGAAACGCGTCATCAACGCTTCTTCGTCGTGTGCATCCTCCGGCGATGGGGAGACGATAAGGGTAAGCGGCACTTGTGTCGGTCGATTTCCCCTCTTGTGGCGCCACTGCCGGCCCATGCGCTGGAGCAGCATATCGGTGGGAGCGATTTCGGTAATGAGAAAATCGGCATCGATATCAATGCTTTGCTCCAATACTTGCGTTCCGACGAGGATGCATCCTTCGGGTCGGACAGCATTTTTACCGAGGCGCGATATCCAGGTTTGCTCCAGCTCCGTCCGGCGGCATCCCGGAAACTTGGCATGGATCAGCCCCAGGTCAAAGGCCTTTTCACGCATCTGGCTTCGTACGGCGTCAAACCAGTCCTGAGCCCGCGCAACGGTGTTGGCGATCAACAAGACGCAGGCGCCTGCCTCCGCTTTGAAAATGGCCTCTTGTGCAACGGCAGTCGCGTTCAAATCCCGAAGTTGGATCTCGTAATCCTGATTCTGCGGCCAACAACCGGGAATCTCTTCGACGATACGATCGATTTTTCGGGTGATGAGCGGGTAGGCATCCTTTTCGCCGGCATGGCGTGAAAATAAGGGTTGCCGCAAAAGCGGCATCCGGCGCTCCCGCGTCAGCGTGGCAGACAAAATGATGACCGAGCAACCGATAGACAGAAGCTGGGAAACCATCTCCTGCATAAGGGTGCCGGTATACAGATCGTATGAATGGATTTCGTCAAGGATCACGACTTTTCCACTCAGCGCGAATGTCCGGACGAAGAAATGCTTTACGTTCAGGATGGACAACAATGCCTGATCGATGGTTCCTACTGCAAAAGGGTATAAAAGGCGGCGCTTCTTCCGGTTAAACCATGAGCCGCCGGCCGCCAGATTTTCTCCGCCATGGGAGAATTCCTTCAACCATGCCTTGCCATGGGCCAACTTCGGACGCATTTGCTTTTCAAAGATCCGATCCAAAAAGCCTTCGACCCGCTCGTGAATCTTCTCACTGGTAAGCCGGGTGGGCAGACCGAAGAACAATCCCCGGTTGTGCCCCTCTGCCATGAGGCGATAGGCGGCAAAGAGCGCTGCTTCGGTCTTGCCGGTTCCCATCGGAGCTTCCAACACATACAGTCCGGGTCCTTGGATCGCATCCGTGAAGGTTTTCTGGATTCCATGGGGCGGAAAACCGAATATGCCTTCGAAGTTCAGCCCTTTTTTTATTTCAGGGATTATCCAGCCGCATGCGGCGACAGCCTTTCGTGTCTGCAAAGGGAAATCGAAATCCGTTGAAACCGCATGGCTGGGAAAGTAGGTCTCGTCCGAACCGATCCAGTCCGCGACAGACACGAGGCCTGCAACGAGATTACGAACCACGGGAGCATAATCAATTCCGGTGATGGGACCGAATTCTTCTTCCATGGCACGGATTAGGCGTTTTCGTTCCTCGGACCATTGTTCACCGCCGAAAATTTCCGCGCTGTCCCTGTGTTTTCTCCTGGAGCGGATACCTCCGTGATGGGCTCCCACGATTTCGGCCGCGTGACTGTTTTTAAGATGATCCCTGATCGCCGCCATGCCGATCTGGCAATGTTCGGCCTCGAACCTGGAAATAGGCACTCTGGCCAAATCCGGGAGGTGCCTTTCCAAAAACCCCTGAAAATATTTTTTCTGGAAACCCGGGGAGACTTTTCCCACATCATGAAGGGCCGCAATGGTTTCCGGATGGCCGCCAAGAAGCGCACGCACCGAAGCCGGCAGTGTTTCCAGCAAGGCGATCGCGGTGTGGCCCACCACACGGCAATGATCGAGGACGCTTGTGCCGGGTGACCGGTCAAGCGCCGTCTTGGCAAAACATCTGTCGAAAGAGAGGGTGGTGCCGTCCGTGATCATAATCCGCCAAACCCATTTTGGGTTTTATTGAAAGCATGCATTTCATCACTCAAGAAGCATGATCAGCCTCAGCCCCAGCGGTGCCGGCGGTGGATCGGATGCGGTCGCCCAAACCGGGCCGGCCCACCTCGTGCAGACTCACCGGCGCCGGCGCGTAAAGCCAGAGCGGCAGGACCATGGCGACAGCGAAGAACAGCAGGATCATGCCGCCACGGCTTGCCGCAGATACGATGCCATCTGCTCGTCCAGCACAAACCCTTTCATGGCCCTGGCGGCTTTGTGGTTGGCGTCCAGCCTGAGCATGCGGCCGTTGTAGAAAACGAATTTCAATTGATACGCCAGCAGTCCCTTTTTCATGAGAATGCGCTGTATGTTCTTGAACGTGAAGGCATCGGTCTCGGTCACGGCGCCCATCAGGGACAGGCGCCCAAAAATAATGCGCTGGTTGGTGACCACCACCTGGTATTGTTTCATGGTGAATACCACCAGCGGCCCGATGAGCAGAATCCATG
>JABDRH010000475.1 GCA_013041835.1 Desulfatitalea sp.
GGCGCAGTAGGGTGGCCGCCTGACGATGATCGCAGGTGTGGGTTAACGGCAAGGCCGTCGCGCGCATTTGTGCAAACGTTGACGGTAACAATCCATTACGCCGACACCATTCATAATCGGCACTGCCAGGTGCCGGATAAAAAATCGAGACACCGGCCAGCACCGGCAGGCCCGCCAGAAAGATTAAATCTCGCACGGATGCAAAGGGGTCTTGTCCGGGACCGGCAGCGATCAGGTAGGCCACGACATTCATGCCCCTGGATCGCGCCAAGGACGCAATCCGGGGCAGATCCGTGGTGATATCGGGGCGCCTGAACCGCGCCAGTTGCTGCCTGCAAGAGGTGATCAATGCCAGATTAAGCGTCCTAAAGCCGCTGTTGCACATGGCCGTCATCATTTCCGCATCCAACGTGGAAGCCAGG
This sequence comes from Desulfatitalea sp., assembly GCA_013041835.1. Taxonomy (GTDB): domain Bacteria; phylum Desulfobacterota; class Desulfobacteria; order Desulfobacterales; family Desulfosarcinaceae; genus Desulfatitalea. Next base: position 423 of record JABDRH010000475.1, read on the forward strand.
AGTCCATTCATAGCCCTGAGCTCCGGGGGCTGATCCGCGAAATGTTGGCGGATGGCCGACAACATGGCCATGAACCACGACCGGTCGACAGTAAGGTGCTCATCTTCGAAATCGATGAATCCCACCGGTATAACGCCACTGGCCTCGGTCAGTTCTGCTATGATGGATGCCACGTCACGACGGCGATATCCATGCCAAGTGGCAGCGTTCACGGCGCAATACGTGCACCTCAACGGACATCCCCGACCGGCGGTGATCGCCAGGCTGCCAAAACCATGACGCTGATAGTGGTGCCAGTCGATCAGATCGAAGGCGGGCGGCGGCAAACGGTTCAAGTCGGAGACCATGGCCGGAGCACCGACGACCAGGGCGCCGCTTGTGGTCCGATGAACCAGGCCGGGGACATCCAGCGGCTGTTCTCCCGCAAAAACAGCCTGGGCCAGCAGCGGCAGGCTTGCCTCGCCATCCCCGCGCAGCACATAGTCAACGGCGTTATTTGCCATTACCGCCGCCGGCAGGGCCGTTGGATGGTGGCCGCCCATCACAATGACCGCATCGGGACACACGCGTTTCACCGCTTCAGCAAGGTGCAGGGCCGTGTCGCTGTAAGCGGTAAAGAGGGACGAAATGCCGATGAGTCGGGCGCCTGACGCTTTGGCCTGTTGCGCCAGATGTGCGATGGCGTATCCGAAATGGCGATACTGATGAAACAAGCAAAAGGGTGTACCGTCAAAACGGCCGAAATACGGCGCCAGGTGGACCATGGTGTCCGGCCAGGGAATGGTCCGTGCTTTGGATGTCGCCAGCCCGTCCAGGATCGCCACGCTAAACCCGAATCGTCTTAAAACTGCTGCAATGGAAGCCAGTCCGTAGGGTACCGTACGCTTTAGCGTGAGGTAAAAATCCTCGATGGGCGGCTGAATCAGCAGGATGTCGGGCATTGGGTTGGCGAACTACCCCATTTTCGAAATGGTGCTGAAAGTCTGAATCTCTGCTGGCAGATGATCGGGCTCGATCACGATGTCCACACCCAAAGCCAGGGCGCGTTCGATGACACTTTGAAGCTGTATCAGGTTGCCGGGCCAGTGGTAGCGCATGAGAATATCCAAGGCATCTGGGGAAATGCCGATAATGCGGCGGTTATGTTTGGCGCAGGCCTGGTGAATGAAGTGGTTGATCAGCAGGCAGAGGTCTTCGATTCGTTCGCGCAGGGGCGGCATCCGCAAAACCACAGCGTTAAGCAGGTCGAAGAAGTTTTTACTCAAGGCCCCGCTTGCGATCACGTCACTGAGTTCCTTGCTGGTGGCGGCAATCACCCGAGTCGCAGTGCTTTTTTTTCGCTGCTCGGCTTCCAGGGACTGAAGCATTGACAGCCGCAAACTGGGCGTTAATTCGGCGATCTCGTCAAGGTAGAGCGTACCACCGTGCACTTTTTGCATCAAACCCGTCACATGGGTGACCATGTCCGCCTCGGGAACGCCTTCGGTAATGCCGCTGCAATTGACCGGTACAAAGACATTGTCACGCCGTTCGCTGCGCTGGTGAATGGTGCGCGCCACTAGCTCTTTGCCGGTGCCGCTCTCACCATGGATGAGCACCATGGGATTCTGGACGCTGACCGTTTCTATTATTTCATAGATTTGCTGCATGCGGGCGCTGATGCCGACCATCCCTTCGAATTTATGGCGTTCACGCCCCCGTTTGCGAATCAGGCCAGCCTTGTCTTTGACCTTTTTCTCTTCGGTAATGCGATCAATGATCAGTTTGAGATGATCCAGTTTAAACGGCTTTTGAAGGTAGTCGTAACTGCCGAATTTCATGGCCTGAATAGCCGATTCCATGGAGCCGTATCCAGTGACGATAATCACCTCGATTTCGGGCTTGTATTGCTTCACTGCCGCCAACAGCTCAAGGCCGTTGAATTCGGGCATTTTGTAATCCGTAAAGATGATATCAATATCCCTGTCCTTAACCAGGTCCAGGGCCTTCAACCCGCTGTTCACCGTGGTGATATCGTAGCCCTGCATCTGCAGGTACTGTTCCACCATCAATAATATGTCCTTGTCGTCATCGACGAATAAGATGCGGCTCATGCTCATAGGCTGCTCCGTATTGATATCATATAGGCAGGGCCATCCACTTGGAAATGTGTCTTTTTTTGTTTAACAAGCCGTTTCGTTTTATGAGCAACGTCTAAAACCGGCATGATGTTAAGGCGAAAAGGCCCGCATCCGAATACAGATACAATCAAATTCCATATTCTATGCGGATTGCATGGTGCTGGCAAGTCGAAACGGACTTACCACTTATAGAGGAGCGGAACTTAGATTTCAAGAGTAGATGATACCGGAAAGCGGCTATCACATCTTAAAATCCCATTAACTCTAATTGGTATGAATGTTGCATAAATCCGTGTGGGTCAGCAAAAACTTGGACTATTGGTTGGAATTCTTTGAAATGATCACATCACTGAACCTGCGCAGTACGCTGAAACCGAACGAAGTGACGCTTCCGGCCTTGCTTGGGCTGGACGGGGCACCGACAAAGCATGACCAAAAAGACAGATTCTTTTTTGCCTCGCCACTCACATTCCAACGGCTTTCCATTTTAAACAATATGGTGGGGGGGCGTAGTCCCGTGATTGTCGTGATGGGTGAACGCGGCAGTGGCAAGACCACGCTGATGAATCAGTTTGTGGCCCAAACCGGCAAACGATGGCAGGTGTGCCGAATTCATCTGAAAAACAGAAAGAACAGTGCCATCAGCCAATGGCACAATCTAGAAAACCGAATGGTTTTACTCTCGCGCAAAGAGAAAAGACCGTCGGTTATTGTGGATGACGCGCACCAACTCACCACTGCGGAGCTTAAGCTGTTGCTGCGCACCGCCTTTCCAGCGGCCGGTCCACGTAGGCTGCAAAGCATTGTCTTGGTCGCCGAACCGTGCATGCGCAGACACTTTGTCACCATCGCTGGATGTTTGCCGCCCAAAGCGGTCATTGACAAGATATTCATGACCCCCTTGACCGAAAAACAAACGGCGGACTACTTGACGCATCGCGTCATGACGGCAGGATTTTTAAAGCGTCTGCCCTTTACAACGGAGCAAATCCGAACCATACACGCCATATCAAGGGGACTGCCGGGATGGATCAACGATGAAGCATTCATACTGCTCAAGCGGTTGTGCGATGCCGAGGAACGCGCTATAATTCTTCCTTTTAGGTCCTGGCGGCGGGCCGCCAGGTCGCGGTTCCGGTTTTTCAACCCGCTCCAGGCTTTGGCGCGCTATTGAGGGATGATGACGCAACATGGTACTTGACCTAACAGCACTATGGACAAAAAGTCGGGGTGGGCCGTCACACCCCAAAGGATCGTTGTGAATAAAAATGGAAAAAGCACTGACAGTCGCCCTCCCGGGGCATACGAGATTCTTATCGTATGTACCGGCAATATCTGCCGTAGCCCCATGGCGGCTGGGCTACTTGCGCACCTGTTGCCACCTCAACTCAAACACGTCGTGACGGTTGGCTCGGCCGGTACAAATGCCTTGCATGGCCACCAGGCAGCCCCCCATGCTGTCCAGACCATGGCTGAGGAGGGCATCGATATCAGCGCGCATCGCGCCAGACAAGTCAGCAATGACCTTGTGCGACCGGCTGATTTGATTCTGACCATGGAGCGGTTTCACCAAAACGCGGTGCGCCAGATGATTTTATGGAACCGGGCCCGTGTCAGAATGCTGACGGAATATGACCGGGATCAGATCCTTCAAGACATACCGGATCCGTATGGCGAACCATTGAAGCACTACCGCGTCTCGTTATCGGTCATGCGTCCATGCATCGAAAAAGTGGCCGACTGGCTGGTCACCAATTCGCTCATTACCGAACAGCAATAGCTGACCACATTGCCAGAGGTGAAAAGGGTGCAGGAAATGTGAAATGAGTTTCTTCCACCGCGTTTTGCCGCTGACATTGTTGGGTATATCGCGGACTACGATATTTTCCCCCGTATTTTGACAGTAGTTAACCCTTATTGCGGCCCGCTGCTTTTCGTTTATAATCGCCCTATATTCATTACCCAATGTGCAACCACTGTATCGACTTCAGTTTATCTGGGCTCGCTTTCCCCACTATTTTTTTCATTTACAGAAAGAGCGAATAATCAGTCATTCTGATGAATATGCGGACCTGTTACCATTCACCGCTTGCAGGTGAAGGTATCCGCTGAAAAGTTAAAAAATTCGATCGAACCAAGAGGTGGCCATGTCAGACGTGATTGCACGTGCGTACCCTAGGGTTTCCTTTGAAGCCCCAATTCAGTATGGTGTTTCCAATGCCGGAACATGTCTTCAGTTGCATGCCGCCCGGACGCTTAATTACAGCGCGGGCGGCTTTTGTTATGAAACCGATGAACAACTGCCACCGGAAGCCGAGGTGTGCATCATAATGAGCAACTACACGCCCGGTCAAAATGGCCCGGAAAGTTTTCGCTCATATTTGACCCGCCTTCGCTGGATGCAGCCGCTGCCTGTCACGCAAGAGAAGCGCTATGCGGCTGGCGCCCAGATCATTGCGCGCAGTCACGACGTCTTAGACATCTGTGCCGAGGAACCGCGGCACGATTGTGATTTGTGCGGCGCACTGACGGCTCTGCCCCGCCTTCAAAAGATCGCCGGCGATGCGCAACTTTGCGGCTCCTGTTTCCGACATTTCCAATCTTTTCCACAGGGAAAGGGCCGCCAATGCCTTGAGCGCTTCCTGATGGGAAATGTGGTTTAGGGATGAGGTAGAAACGAATGTACCCATCTGACCATTGTCGGAGAAACGCGATATGGACAATGCAGTCATACTGGCAACGGGAAGCTATGTGCCCGAGCGCGCCATTCAAAATGATACGTTGGCTCAGTACCCGGATGCTTCCAAAATGCTCATCAGCCAAAAGACAGGTGTGTTCAGCCGAAGGCATGCCGATACCGATCAATGCACATCGGACTTGGCTCTTTTGGCGGCCAAACGGTGCTTGGCACGTATTGATTTCCCGCCGGAAAAGCTCCAGGCCATTATCCTGTCAACTTCCTCGCCGGATCGCATGCAGCCGGCCACTGCGACCCGCCTACAGCACCTGCTGGGTGCGGTGAACGCATTCGCATTTGACATCAACTCAGTTTGTTCGGGTAGCGCCTATGGCATCGCTCTGGCCCAAGCCATGATTCGCTCCGGCGCATGCCGCAACCTGCTCTTTGTGGCGGCCGAGGCTTACTCCAAGATTCTCAATCCAAAAGACTTTTCCACCTTCCCCTATTTTGGAGACGGTGCCGGCGCAGTCCTTTTTGCTGCCGGAAATGGTGAAAAAGGTGTTCTTGATTCAGTGCTGGGAACCGACGGTCAGGGCAATGACATCATTTGTGTGCCAGGCGGCGGCACCATGCTACCGTTTAACCGCATGTCGGATATGAAGAAAGCGTATTTCCGGATGAAAGGCCGGGATGTATTTTCCTTTGCCATAACAAGGGGCACGGAGGTGATCCGCCGGATATTGGATGATAGCAGTCTGGACGCCGATCAAATCAAATGCTTCATCTGCCATCAGGCCAATATCAACATCATCCTGAAAATCGCCGAAGCGTTGCAGGTGAACGAGGAAAAATTCTACATCAATCTATTTCGCTATGGAAATACCGCCAGTGCCTCGGTGCTTATCGCCATGGATGAGGCCC
>JABDRH010000476.1 GCA_013041835.1 Desulfatitalea sp.
ATGAAGAGGAGATGGCCGCCGAACCGTGGTTCATGGTGGGTGAAAACGATGTTTTCCCGGAAGAGTTCGCCGCCTTTCTCGCCCTGCCCCCGAACTTGCGCCGGGTGTTTCTGGACTACCACGGTGACCTGCTCACCGCCGAATACTGGAAATCCAAACAGGATCAGGTCCGCGCCGGGGTCATGCAGCCCATTCTGCCTTATTCGCGAGCGAATCGACTGCGCAAACAAAAATGAGGAGGTTCCCATGAAGTTTGATGACATACAAGTTCTCGGCCCCATGCAACCGGGGTTTGACGCCATTGTGACGCAGGATGCACTGCGTTTCGTCGCCGATCTGCAGCGTACTTTCAACGACCGGCGTCTTGCGTTGCTCGACCGGCGCCAGGCGCGCCAGGCGCGCATCGATGCCGGCGAGCTTCCTGACTTTTTGCCTGAAACCAAAAAGATCCGGGAGGGCGGCTGGCGGGTGGCGCCGACGCCGAACGCGCTGCTGGATCGTCGGGTGGAGATCACCGGGCCGGTGGACCGCAAGATGATCATCAACGCCCTGAATTCGGGCGCCTCGGCCTTCATGGCCGACTTTGAAGACTCTCATGCACCCACTTGGCAGGGCACCATCGAAGGGCAAATCAACTTAAGGGATGCCGTGGAAGGTTCCATCGCCCTGGATACCCCCGAGGGAAAGCACTACGCGTTGAACGCGCGCACCGCCACCCTTATCGTGCGGCCGCGAGGCTGGCATCTGGATGAAAAACACGTCCTGGTGGGGGGCAGGCCCATGGCGGCCGGCATTTTCGATTTCGGCCTGTTCTTCTACCACAATGCCAAGCGCCAATTGGCCGGCGGCGCCGGGCCGTACTTCTACTTGCCCAAGCTGGAAAGCCACCTGGAAGCACGCCTGTGGAACGATATCTTTGTTCGGGCCCAAGAGGCGTTGGGCGTCGCGCGCGGCACCATCAAGGCCACGGTGCTGATCGAGACCATCCTGGCGGCCTTTGAAACCGATGAGATTCTTTACGAGCTGCGCGACCATGTCGTGGGGCTCAACTGCGGTCGCTGGGACTACATCTTCAGCTTCATTAAGCGCTTTAGAAACGTGCCCGGCTACATTTTTCCGGACCGCGCCCAGATCACCATGACGCGGCACTGCATGCGATCTTATGCGCTGCGCGTCATCCAGACCTGCCACCGCCGCGGGGCTCATGCCATGGGCGGCATGGCGGCGCAGATTCCCATTAAAAACGATCCGGCGGCCAACACGGCGGCTCTTGCCAAGGTGCGCGAGGACAAGATCCGCGAGGTGGATGATGGCCACGACGGCACCTGGGTGGCCCATCCGGGCCTGGTGGCCCTTGCCAAGGAGGCGTTCGACAAAGCCATGCCCGCGGCCAACCAGGTGGACCGCAAAAGAGAGGATGTCACGATCTCGGCCGAAGATCTGCTGCGTCTGCCCAAGGGCGAGATCACCGAGGCCGGGTTGCGCAACAACATCTCGGTGGGTATCCAGTACATGGCGCACTGGCTCAACGGCAATGGATGCGTGCCGCTGTATAACCTGATGGAAGACGCGGCCACGGCCGAAATCGCCCGGGCTCAAGTGTGGCAATGGGTGCACCATCCCGAGGGCAAGCTCGGCGACGGGCGCAAGGTCACCATGGACCTGGTGCGCCGGATCGGCGGTGAAGCGATGGATCAACTGCGCACCGAGTTGGGCGAGCCGGCTTTCGCCGCCGCGCCGTACGATGAGGCCCAGGGGCTGTTCGAGGAGATCATCGCCGATGATTCTTTTGAAGAGTTTCTAACGTTAAAGGCGTACGAGCGCCTGGATTGATGGCGCGGATGCGCGTTCATCCAAAAAAGGAGACCATAAATGCAAACCATCGCGGAAAAAGCACAAGTCTTATGCGACCGGCTCACCTGCCATGAAGTCTTCCCGGACGATATTTCGGCCCTGCAGTACGTATGGGACAATGACCCCCGCTGGAAGGGCATCGTTCGCCCATTCAGCGCCGAAGATGTGTTGAAGCTGCGCGGCACCCTGACCATCGAACACACCCTGGCCAGTGCCGGCGCCAAGCGGCTGTGGCATTTGCTGCATACCGAACCGTTCATTCCGGCCCTGGGCGCCTTGACCGGCAACCAGGCCGTCCAGCAGGTGGAGGCGGGCCTGAAGGCCATCTACCTGAGCGGCTGGCAGGTGGCGGCCGATAACAATCTGGCCGGCCAGATGTATCCCGACCAGAGCCTCTACCCGGCCAACAGCGTGCCCAACGTGGTGGGGCGCATCAACAACGCGCTGCGGCGGGCCGATCAGATCCAGGTGCTCGATGCCCGCAAAAACGGCCCCTACTGGTACGCGCCCATCGTGGCCGATGCCGAGGCCGGCTTCGGCGGACCGCTCAACGCTTTTGAGTTGATGCGCGAAATGATCGAGGCGGGCGCGGCCGGGGTGCATTTCGAGGACCAACTGGCCTCGGCCAAAAAGTGCGGCCACATGGGCGGCAAGGTTTTGGTGCCCACCAGCGAGTTCATCACCAAACTGATTGCCGCCCGCCTTTCGGCCGACGTCTGCGATACGCCCACGGTACTGATCGCGCGGACCGACGCCGAAGCCACCCAACTGCTTACCAACGACCATGACGAGCGCGACAAACCGTTCATCCTCGAACAACCGCGTTCGTCGGAGGGTTTTTTCTATATCAAGGCGGGCATCGACCTGGCCATCGCGCGGGGGCTGTCCTATGCGCCCTATGCGGACATTATCTGGTGTGAAACCCAGCGGCCTGACCTAAAAGAGGCACGCAAATTCGCCGAAGGCATCCATGCCAAATTTCCCGGCAAGCTGCTGGCTTACAACTGCTCGCCTTCGTTCAACTGGGCGGCCAATCTGAAGGACACGGTGATCGGTGACTTTCAAAAAAATCTGGCGGACATGGGCTACAAATTTCAGTTCGTTACCCTGGCCGGTTTCCACACGCTGAACCTGGGCATGTTCGATCTGGCCCGAAGCTATAAAAATGAGGGCATGGCCGCCTACTCGCGCTTTCAGCAGAGTGAATTCGTCCACGGCAAGGAGGATGGCTACATGGCCACGACCCATCAAAAATTCGTGGGCACCGGCTATTTCGACCGCGTGATGAACAGCATCACCCTGGGCCAGTCTTCGGTAGGCGCGCTATCGGGCTCCACGGAAGAGTCTCAATTCTAATCGAAAAGGAGTTCGTCATGACCGAAAAGGCCTTCCAGGATTACTACTCGGATGACTACAGCGTCTGCTATGGCTGCGGCCGGCTCAATGCACACGGTCTGCAAATCCG
>JABDRH010000477.1 GCA_013041835.1 Desulfatitalea sp.
AAACGGTACTGCACCCGGACACCATCCCCGAACTGATCCGCAAGGCGGTGCGCCTGGCGCGTACCGAAAAGCCCGGCGCCTGCCTCATCGAACTGCCCGAGGACATCGCCAAGCTGGAGAGCGACGCCGCCCCCATCGAGCCACGTCGCTACCGCCGGCCGGTACCCGACGACCACATCGTGAACGCTGCCTGGGAGGTGATTGCCGAGGCGCGCCGGCCCATCATTCTTGCCGGAAACGGCACCATCCGCAAACGGGCCAGCAAACAGTTGCGCCGCTTCGTGGCGCGGACCGGTATCGGCGTGGTGAGCACCTTCATGGGCAAGGGCGCCGTGGATATGGATCAGGAGCAGTGCTGTTTTACCATCGGACTTCAGGACCGCGACCATACCGCCGTGGCCGTGGACGAAGCCGACGTGATCATCACGCTGGGTTACGACATGGTGGAGTATCCGCCCCGGCTGTGGAACACCGGTTGTTGTCACCAAATCGTACACATCGATTTCATTCCGGCCGAAATCGACGCCACCTACCCCATCGCCGCGGAGATCGTGGGGGATCTGGCCCACACCTTGTGGATGCTCAATGAACGCGCCGCCGTTGATGACCGCCCCCGACGCCATTACGATCACAGCCATACGCGCAAAGCCCGGGCCGCCATGCTGGCCGAGATGGCGGAATACGCCGAGGATACGGCCCTGGGCACGATCAAGCCGCAGAAAGTCCTGTGGGATACCCGCATCGTGCTGGGGCCCGAGGATATTTTGCTATCGGACGTGGGCGCGCACAAGATGTGGGTGGCGCGCTACTACCACAGCCACGAGCCCAATACATGCCTGATCCCCAATGGCTTTTGCGCCATGGGCTTTGCCCTGCCGGGCGCCCTCGGCGCGGCCCTGGTAAACCCTGATCACCGCATCATGGCGGTGTGCGGCGATGGCGCGCTTTTGATGAACGTGCAGGAAATGGAGACTGCCCGGCGCCTCAACAGCAACATCGTGGTGCAGGTATGGGAGGACAACGCCTACGGCCTCATCGCCTGGAAACAACAAAACCACTACGGCCGTCACACCGACCTGGGCTTCGGCAACCCGGACTTCGTGCAACTGGCCAGCGCCTTTGGCTGGTATGCCCATCACTGCGACCGCAGCGCGGACCTGCAGGGCATCCTGCGGCGCGCCCTGGACGAACCAGGCCCCAGCCTGGTGGTGATCCCCATCGATTATGAAGAAAACGCCAAACTGACCCAACGCTTGGGAAAAATCGGAATGCGGGTCTGATTGCGGTTAGGTTCAGTTTGATCAAATCCGCCCGGCAGGAGGACGTCAACCATGCTAAACGAGTGCTATCCCCTCTATATCGGCAATCGCCCGGAAACCCCGAATGCCGACCTTCCGGTCATCGACAAATACTCCGGCGAGACGGCCGCCCGCGTCCCCCTGGCCGATGCCGCCATGATCGACCGGGCCATCGATCTGGCCGACCGGTCCGCACCGGCCATGGCGGCCCTGAAACCCTATGAGCGGCAGAAAATCCTCTATGACTGCGTGGCCGCCTTTGAATCACGCCGCGAAACCCTGGCCCTGGCCCTGTGCATCGAGGCGGGCAAGCCCATCAACGACGCCAAGGGCGAAGTGACACGGCTGATCGACACCTTCCGCGTGGCCGCCGAAGAAGCGGTGCGTATCGGCGGCGACACCATTCCCCTGGAAATCAGCGCCCGCACTGCCGGATACCGGGGCATGACCCAACGGGTGCCGCTGGGGCCGTGCGTTTTCATCAGCCCCTTCAATTTCCCGCTGAATCTCGTGGCCCACAAGGTGGCCCCGGCCATTGCCGCCGGCTGTCCCTTCGTGCTCAAGCCGGCCAGTGCCACCCCGGTGGGCGCGCTGATCATCGGCGACGTCCTGTCCAAAACCGACCTGCCGGCAGGGGCCTTTTCCATTTTGCCCTGCCCCCGCGACGGCGCCGACCAATTGATCCGCGATGATCGCCTCAAGCTGCTCAGCTTCACCGGTTCGGATACCGTGGGCTGGCGCCTCAAAGCCCAGGCGGGAAAGAAGAAGGTAGTGCTGGAACTCGGCGGCAACGCCGCCTGTATCGTGGACGAAACAGCCGATCTGGATGACGCCGTGGAACGATTGGCCGTCGGTGCCTTCTACCAGTCGGGCCAAAGCTGCATCAGCGTACAGCGCATTCTGATACATGAAAAGGTGTACGACACGCTTAAAAAGCGTTTGGTGGCCCGGGTGAAAACACTAAAGACCGGCGACCCCAGGAATCCTGAAACCTTCATCGGCCCGTTGATCAGCGAAAAGGATGCCAGGCGGCTGCAAGCGTGGATCGTAGCGGCCGTGGACGCCGGCGGCCGGGTGTTGTGCGGCAACGCGCGGGACGGCGCCCTATTGTCGGCCACCCTATTGGAAAATGTACCACCGGATCAGGCGATCTGCACCGAAGAAGCCTTCGGTCCCGTGGCCGTGCTCTCGCGCTTCAGCCGTTTCGAAGACGCTTTGGACCAGGTCAATGCCGGCCGCTACGGCCTGCAGGCCGGTGTGTTCACCCGCGATCTCTATCGCGCCCAGCGGGCCTGGGACCGGCTGGAGGTCGGCGGCGTGATCGTGGGCGACGTGCCCTCCTGGCGCGTGGACCACATGCCCTACGGCGGGATCAAGGATTCGGGCATCGGCCGCGAGGGTTTGCGCTACGCCATCGAAGACATGACCGAAATCCGGCTGTTGGTGATCCGTACGCCGCAACAATAAAGGTGAAACAAGAGGCCGGTTGAAACAATTCAAACGGCCTCAATCATTTAATATTCATAGAACCCGCGCTGGGTTTTCCTTCCCAGCCAGCCGGCCTCCACGTATTTGCGCAGCAGGGGGCAGGGGCGGTACTTGGAATCTTTGAATCCGTCGTAGAGGGTCTCCATGATCGCCAGGCAGGTGTCCAGGCCGATGAGATCCGCCAGCGCCAAGGGGCCCATCGGATGATTCATGCCCAGTTTCATCACCGTGTCAATGGCCTCGCGGCTGCCCACGTTGTGATAAAGGGCAAAGACCGCTTCGTTGATCATGGGCATGAGAATGCGGTTGGCGATGAAGCCGGGAAAATCGTTGGCCTCGGCCGGGGTTTTACCGAACTTGACCGACAAATCCCAGGTGATCTTGAAAGTTTCTTCCGATGTGGCGATGCCGCGGATCACCTCGATTAATTTCATCAGCGGCACCGGGTTCATGAAGTGCATGCCGATCACCTTGTCCGGGCGCTGGGTCTGGGCGGCGATGCGGCCGATCGGGATGGACGAAGTATTGGAGCCGAGAATCACCCCGGGCCGACAAACCTGGTCCAGGTTACGGAAAATCTGAAATTTGAGATCCTCTTGCTCCGTGGCCGCCTCCACGACGAAGTCCGCGCCGGCCATATCCTTGATATCGGTGCTCAAGGTGATGCGGGCCAGGACCGCTTCTTTTTGCTGGACGGACAGCTTGCCCTTTTCGATGCCCTTGTCAAAAAACTTGCTGATGGTGGCCAGGCCGCGCTCGACGAATTCATTTTTAATGTCGTTCATCACGACGTCCAGGCCGCTCATGGCCGCCACCTGGGCGATACCGTTGCCCATCTGACCGGCGCCGATCACACCGAATGTCTTGATTTCCATGTGCTGTTCTCCTTTGTTGATATCGCATGGCTCATGCGGATGAATTATAATTCGTGGTCTTGTTACTCGATTTAGTGATGAGACGCAATAAGGCCGCGACGTTTCCCAAAGGCTCGGCAGGTTTCGTGGATGCATCGCCGTTAAGGGCCGGAACGCACGATTATGAAGAAACCGAGCCGGCTCTGCTTGCCCCTTGCTTTGACACGAGTGGGCAAGCACCAAAAAACTGGCCGCCGTTCAGTCAATAAATGGCCACAATCATATAAATATCTTATATTAAACCATATTCACAAACTATACCGCATCAAAAATATCTTGACTTATTTGAAATGATATAATAGGTTGCATTCATCGCAATTATCATGCATATAATGCAATCACTGAGTGCGTTGCGATTCATTCTTTTTGCGGTTTTAATTGGGGCGGCACCTCACTGCGGTTGGCATGCGTTTTTACGGATCGACTATTAGATTGTCCCAATAGCCATAAAAAAGGATGATAATTTTGTATTGTGCCGCTTTTTGGCACATGTGAATAGAAACCTAAAGTAGTTTGTGGGGCGTCTCTTGACTATTTGCGTTCTTCTACCGAACTTGAAGCTTGAATGGTTTTGAGCGAGAGAGCGGCTTTTTTTTGAGCCGCGCAACCTGAGATGACTGGCGCTTGTTTTAATTTGCTCGAAATTTGAGATAAAAGATGCTCCAACCCGCCAATTGCTTCAGGGCAAGGTTTCCCGCAAGCCAATCGAGTTGGGTTTCACACACATGAAGGTTTTTTTTGGGCATCCGTGGTGATTGCTGAAAACGATTGAATTCTGCCCCAATTCAATGCAGTATTGGCTGACACCAATGCGAGAAACGCGACGATATTTATAGGCGACCCAAACTATTTGGCTTCTTGTCTGATCCCATCGGCAGCCTGGAATCATGACTGTAATAGTGTTCATATGCTGTGGAATTGACGATTGCTAAATATTAAAAATCAAGGAGGGTGTATGAAAAATGTCAAGGTCTTCTTTACTCAAATTTTGGCTTTCTGCCTAATGGCGTTTTTATTAGTGCCTAGTGCCATTGGTGCCGAGAGATACTCGGTCGATTGGCAAGAGTATTTAAAACATAAGACGATTTTAGATGATCCCAGACCAGTGTTGAAAACCTACTGGACCAAACAACTTATACCGCCTTCGGTATACGCCGAATACTCCTATGACATAGAGACCATGAAGGCAAAGTGGGCCGAAGCCGTGGGATTCAAGGCGCCTGATGTCGTCGGCAAGATTGCGCCCGAGATCAAGCCCGGCAAATACACCTATAAGGACAAGGAGAAATACCCGGGACTCAAGGAATTGATGATCCCATTTTTTTACGAAAAGTTCTTCAAGCCCGGTGCGCCGCCATTTGGGGGAACTGTTTCCGAGTTCGAGGTCATTCCAACCCAGCAGCGGTATTGGCCCCTGCCCTTCACAGAGGCAACCTTGCGGAACATGGGCAAGGCCAAACAGGATCCGCAGGGGTTCTTTGAACCGAAAGACTATATCGCGGGCATGCCGTTCCCGCGACCTTCCGGTTCTGAAAGAATCAAGGCCATGCAGATCGTTTATAATAAAAACTATATCCCTTTGCTTTGGGATGCATCCGTTGGAATCAGCGACACCCAAAATTTTGATCGGAATTTTAAGAATATCTACTCTGGATACGGCATATCGTATACCCTGCAATTATCCGGCCGGTTAAAGGATGAGCCGAGGCCGTTTTATGACGAAAGGGCAAAAACACGCAATGAGTTTTATGTTGCAGCCGCCACCGCCATGGAACCCCGCGACGCGTACGGAAACGTCACATTAGCCATTATGAAAATGGGGACCAATACCAACGAAATATATGCGTATGCGGCCGCGCTTAGAAGAATTAGAAAAATGACGGGGACCGATACCCAGGATACGTCTGCCGGGCAAAACGCGATTATGGATGATTCCGCGGGGTTCAGCCGGGTGCTTTCCCCCACCCAGTTCCCATATGAATACAAAATCCTCGAAGAAAGGGAGTTTCTGGTGCCTGCATGCACACATGACGGGTCGGAATACATCCAGCGAAGCAACATGGAAGTGAAAAACGTGCGCATGGAAAGACGACCTGTTTATGTTCTTGAATTGATTCAGAAAGATCCTTCATATGTCTATGGAAGGACAATTCTTTACATGGACAAAGAAACGTTTTACCTGCAGGCGAGTCTTAACTACGATCAGAAAGGCCGGTTATTCCGTGGAATGCTTTTCTATCCTTTTCAAGAAGCCGAAATGGGGGTATTGGGCGCCTTTATATCCATCAACTGGAACTTTCAAACGCCTCAAACCGGTTATCTGGCGATCGGGCCTCCCCTGCCCGCGCCGTGGCTCGATCGAAATTTTTTCAGCTTCCAGAATCTGCAAAGGATGGGAAAATAGGGCTAAAAACACTTCATTGGAGAATGATAGGACGGGGGTTACGTTGAAGCACATTTGACCCTATTACAATGCTCTAATTTGAGTCAAGACGGATGTCCCCCTGCTATTTTTATTCGCGTCAGTGAACACCATAATAATGAGGAGGTCAGTTATGAGTAATCCCATGAAAACGCGCTTGCCGATCGTTAAAACGCCTGCCGACGTGGCGGCATTAACCAACCTGAGCAAGGAAGAGAAGGAAATGGCGCTTGTGAATCTGAAAAAGGTTCCGCTCAGCGACGGCTGGGCGCTATTGGGCAGTGACCCGGAGCTACAGGCGTTCATGCATATTATCGAGCAGCAATCCACCGCGCTGCTTGACGGAGATTTTCAGGGGGCGCCCTTCAGCCCGATGAACCTGGTTACCCTGGCCGTTGTCAAACACACCGGCAACGACTATATGGATGGTCTTTTTTCAGCGCTCACGGCCGTGGAGATCGGCCAGTATAAATTGAGCAAAGATGAATACATGAAGCTCGGTGTGCTGGATAACCCGGACTCATGTCTCTGGAACGATGAAGAGCGCCTGTCCCTCAAATTTGCTTCGGCGGTTTTAAACAATACGATGACCGATGAATTATTCGAACAGGCGCGCACGACGTGGGGAGAGCAGAAGCTGTTGCGGCTCTTTTTCTGGATGTCTTTTGCCCATACATGGGGCATGCTCAACAACATGATGAACATCAAATTGCTGCCCGAAATGGTGCAGCAAATGAAACAAGGTCTGCCCCCCGAAGCCGTGGCGATGCTCGTTGGGAAATATCAGAAGACGAGAACGGACTTGAAGGCGTTTTGGGACGAAAACATTCCCGATGCCCCTCAACCACCCAGTTCATAAGACATCAATTTCAATTGCATAAGAAAGGCGGTTGTTTATGGGTGATTCAGAAGGCAACGCAACAAAAAGCGGCCCCGAAGGGTTCCGGATGCCGCTTATTAAAAGCCCTGCCGACGTGGAGGCATTGTCCCACCTGAGCCCGGATGAGAAGGCGTTGGGTGTGGAAAATCTAAAGAAGTTTCCACCCAGTGACGGCTACTTTATCATGGGAAACGACCCGGATATGCAAGCGACATTGCGAATCATGGAGATGGAAATCACATCGCTTCTCCACCCGGATCATCAAGGGATTCCCTTCAGTCCCATGAACCTGATGGCCCTTGAAGTCGCAAGGCATATCGGCAACGATTACCTTACCGGCTTGATGCAAAACGTAACGGCCAACACGATCGGTGATTTTCAAAAGCCGTATGATCACTACATGAAGCTTGGCATGATAGAGAACCAGGATTCGGCCGTATGGAATGATGAGCAGCAATTGGCCATCAAATTCACCCGTGCGTGCCTTGAATTCAATATGACCGACGAAGTGTTCGAACAGGCCCGCGCGGCATGGGGAGAAAAGAAGGTTCTCCGCTACATTGCCTGGATATCATATGTGCATCAGTGGGGAATGATTCAGAGCGCCTTGGGCATGAAGTATTTACCCGAGACGATGACTTACCCCAGGGGTTCCATGACCCCTGAGGTCATAGATGTCGTTATTTCAAAGCTTAAAGATACAAAGGAAAAGGTCAGGAAATTTTGGATTGAAGAAACCTGATAGGCGCCATGCACAAAAGATTCCGCGGCAAGGCGTGACTTGATCCCAATGTTGTACAAAAAGGTTGATTGCAGGCCATCTTTTGTTACAATTTGGTAAAGTCGGAGAACCATGGATCCTGCGTTGCCAAGGGTGAAGCCGCAGCCGGTTGCCGCGGCTTCACCCTTGGCGCCATGACTCTGGCGCCCTCCGACTTTTGCAACATTGGCGGTTAGCGATCAACGATAATTGCCGGGAAACATTATCCCTGCTTTGTCCGCCTTTGAATCGAAGTCATTTTCGCTGTCATGACTGAAAGTGCTTCTATTGATTTTGATTTCTTCTATTCCGATGGATATGACACAGGAGGAACATTGATTGTGAAAACAGGAGACCCTTCCGCGCCAAGTGCCGCAATACGCGCGTGCACGATCTTGAGTCGACGGTTTTGGAGGATGTTTCTGGGCAGCGTGGCCTTGTTGCTGGTGTTGCCCATGGGCGCCAATGCAAACACGGCCATATTCGATGACCTTTTCGGGGTCAGCTTCCCGAGCGCCGAAAGCGGCTGGATCTGCGGCAGATGGGGGGTCATGTATCATACCGCCGACGGTGGAAAGACCTGGGCGCCCCAGGATACGGGAACGGATGTGACGCTGTTGAACGCTTTTTTCGTGGACCCTCAAAAGGGCTGGGCTGTCGGGGATACCGGCACGATCCTTCACACCGCAAACGGGGGAAAGACATGGAAAAAGCAGGAATGCCCGGTGCCGTCATTTTACCTGATGGACGTCTTTTTTATCTCATCCACCACAGGCTGGATCGTAACGGAAAGAACCCACATCCTATACACGGATAACGGTGGTGAAACCTGGCAGATCCAGTTCCATGATCAGGATTATATATTGAAATCCGTTTCATTTTCCGATCCGCTGAACGGCTGGGCCGTTGGGGAGTATGGGTATACCTACCACACCCGCGACGGTGGTGTTCATTGGACGCATGAGGCGGGCTATTTTCGGCAAAATTGGGAAACCGGCGACATCGAGGCCGGAAACTATCTGTTTAGCGTGATCGCCGAGGATGCGGAAAAAGCATGGGCGGCCGGAATTGATGGGTATGTGACCCGAACCCTGGACGGCGGGCAGACCTGGGGGAAGGTCGATACAGGCGCCCCCAGAACACAGCTTTTCAGCGTTGTTTCCGACCGGTCCGGGGCAATCGTCATCGCCGGCAAGGAGACTGTCCTTGTCAGCATGGATAATGGAAATACCTGGACGCCGCCGGCTTTCGAGCCGCCGAACAAATATGGATGGATATACCGGATCGCCCGGAGGGGCACTTCAGGATTTATCGCGATCGGCGGAGGCGGCATGATCTACCTCAGCGATGGCAACAACCCTTCATCCACCTGGCATCGGGTTACAAATTTCCGGCAAGGAGCTAAATAGAAAAATGCAAAAGGATAAAAAACGCCGCGGATTGGATCGCCTCTGTTGGTTCTTGGCGAAAAACCGGTTGATCGTGCTGATGATAATACTTTGCATCACCGGATGGTTTTTCTACGGTGCGCTTCAAATGAAGAGCGGAGTGATTCTTGCGGAAATGTTTCCCTACAATCACCCCTATCTCAAACTCAATTTTCAATTTTCCAAAGTTTTTGGAAGCGGCTCCTCCGGGGTCGTCATTTGCCTCAAGTCAAAGCAGGGAGACATTTTCACGCAAGCATTTCTTGGTAAAATAAAGGCAATGACGCAGGAAGTCGAGATGATGGACGGCGTCTATCGTGATTTAACACGGTCCATTGCCTCTCTTTCCGCCAAAACCGTATCGGCCCGCGCGGGCGGCGAGATCTCCGTGGAGCCGTTGATATACTACAAAATCCCGGAGACCGCGGAGGAAATGGAGCTGTTGAAAAAGCGCATTTTCACCTCGCCAAGCTTCAACGGCGCCATGGTCGCGCAGGACGGCACCGCCGCGCTGGTCTTTACCGAATTCCATGAAAACATATCCTATGAAAAAGTCCATCACATCCTTCAAAAGCTGGTCAAAGATTACTCGGATAATCAGACGTCCGTCCACATTGTTGGATTTCCTTCTCTCATGGGTTGGATCTACAGTTTAAAGCCACAAATGCTCTCGGTCTTTCTGATCAGTATCGTCGGCATGATCGTGGTCCTAATCCTGATTTTTTACGGCAATCCCTTGGGCATGATCGTGGTGACGGCCAACACGCTGATCCTGACCCTGTGGGGTTTGGGATTTGTCGGTTTCACGGGTATCAATTTCAATCCCATGCTCCTCGTTCTGGCGTTTCTGGTGGGCGCCCGGATCGTGGGCAACAGCCACCAGATAACATACCGCTACTTTGAGGAGTTACACGCCAGCAAGGGGGACCGGTTTCTGGCGAGCTATGAAACCATGCGGACCATGTTCATCCCCAACTTTGTGTCCGTGGCGACCGATACCGCCGGTTTTGCCGTATTGTTCATCGCCAAGATCATCTTGATGCTCAATCTTTCCATAATCATGTCCTTCTGGATGATCAGCATCATTTTAACCGGCTTTTTGGTCCCTGCCATTTGCAGCTTGATCCCCCTTAAGGTGGCGAGTGATAAGTTCGCGAAAGACAGTTGCCAGGTGGATTCGATGGCCAGGGTGATGATGTGGATCACCCGCTTTTCCGTTGGCCGCGGCGGCAGGTATGTGGTCGGCGGCTTCATTGCCGTATTGGCCATTTTTTGTTTTTGGCAGACGAGTCAGTTGAAAATCGGAGATCCGACACCAGGTTCACCACTTTTTTACCAAAGCCACCAGTACAATCAAGACCAGGCGTTGATCAACGAGAAATTCAAAGCGTCATCTGAAAACCTCACTTTATTCTACCAGGGGGAACCAAATTCGGTCTACGACCCGGTCGTGTTCAAAACGTTTGAGCAATTCGGCCGGTATATGCAAGCCAACCTGCCTGACATTTATAAATCCGCCAGTTCTCTTAACAACATGATCAAATCGGTCAATTATACCTGGCATGACGGGGATGAGGCATGGAACCAACTCCCACGTCAAGAGGAAATCCTTACCTTTTGCCTGGGAAATATAAAGACCGCGGGATTTAGTTTTCTAAATCGTTTCACGAGCCCTGGCAGGGAAAAAGCGCAGACCACGCTTTTTTTCGCGGACCACACGTCCGACAACCTGCTTCGAATCCGGGACGCGGCCTATAGCTTTTTTGAGTCCTATCCCATGAAAATCGATAAGGGGGAATTTCTACTTGCCGGAGGAAGGATCGGAATGGAAATCGCCGTCAATGAGGAGATGAAAAAATCCCATATCATCATTGATCTTACAGTACTTGCCGCCATTTTTATCCTTTGCACCCTGTCTTTCAGATCGATAGTGGCCGGGCTCATGCTTTGCCTGCCCTTGCTCATAGGCAACAGCGTGGCGGGCGCCTACATGGCGCTGTCCGGCATCGGGCTTTCCATCAACACGCTTCCCGTCGCGGCGATCGGGGTTGGGGTCGGCATTGACTTTGCGATCTACCTTTACAGCCGTTGTCAGGAAGAGTTCCATGCGCAGGGCAGTGATTGGTACAACACGATTATCCAATCCGTATGCACCTGCGGCAAGGCGGTTGTTTTCACCGGGCTGACGATCATTTTACCGATCATCTCCTGGTACCTTTTTTCCGATATGAAGTTTCAGGCTCAGGTGGGATTTTTCCTGGCCATGATCATGGGCACCAATGTGGTTCTTACCTTGACGCTGCATCCTTTGCTGATCTATATCATCAAGCCCAAATTCATCACCAAAAGGGGCGGATTGGAAGCCAGAAATACGTTGGCGGGGAAACTGGCCGCCTGATCGCGTATGCAGGTCAATCATCAAAGCGGCGGGATGCCGTTTATCACTTCATAATGAAAGGAGCTAGCTATGAAAGATCTTATTATCCGGCATAGTATCAATCTATTGATCCTGACATGCGTAAGCGTGGGGATCTATACGGCGTTGAACTGGTCTTCGATGCCGATGTTGCAGCGGCTGGTGGGCTTGATCTTTATCATGTACGCGTTTCATGAATTTGAGGAGTTTAAGTTCCCCGGCGGTTTTACGGAAATGACGACGAAGGGGTTGGATTTTTCCCTTCCCAGGCCGGAATCCGCCAAGCTCGTCGTGGCGCTCGCCATTTTCTGCATCGCTTTCGTGCCCTTTTTTTTCACTAATATCGCTTGGCTGGCCATAGCCCCCATGCTGCTCGGTATTCTAGAGGTCGTCGCGCATTTCGGTATGATCAAAATTTTCAAATTGAAGCGCTTATACTCGCCGGGTATGGCGACGGCCTTGCTCATGCTGCCCATCTCCATCTACAGCATCTACTATGTGGTGCAAAACGACCTGATTCAACCGGTGCAATGGCTGTACGCCGTTGTTTACATGGCCGTCATCTTTTTTATTGCACAGATCACCGTCATAAAACTCAATGGCCTGAATTATTTTGAATTCGTTAAAAACGGCAGGGCCACCGTACTGGCCAGACTGAAACAACAGTAAGCCTACGAAGGGATCTGTCCTATCCTGTTGATATGGACCATGGGGGGCGCATATGACAAACATTCTCGTTAAACGAAGCATGCATCTGCTAGCCGCGTTAGGCGTTATCGTCGCTGCCTATACCGCGATCAATTGGGCCGACCTGCCGGTGCTCCAGCGTTTGGCGTGCCTGATCTTTATCACGCTTGCGATGCACGGGTTGGAAGAGTATCTGTTTCCGGGAGGGTTCATGCAGTTGGTGATGCGCAATATGAACGTTGCCTTCACCAATGCCGAGGCCTCCAAATTCGCCGTGGTGTACGCCATTGTCTACCTTTCCTTCGTGCCGCTGTTTTTTACGCATGTAGCCTGGATGGTCATGGCGCCCATGTTGCTCGGCATTGTCGAATTCATCATGCATTTATTCATGATCAAGCTATTCAAGGTCGGGCGGCCTTACACGCCGGGCCTGGCGTCCGCCACCTGCATGCTGCCCATTTCAATCTACGCCATCGTCCATGTGGTGCAAAACAACTTGATGCAACCCGTGCAATGGCTGTTTACCCTTTTATTCATGGCCACATGCCTCTGGAGCGCCTCGATCATTTTGGCGAAAGTAAATGGGATGAAGTACTTCGATTTGATCAAGACGTACAGGGCCGGCATGCTTGCCAAGCTGAAACAAATGTAAAAGCATGAAGGATGCCAAGCGCTATTTCAAGAAACGTTCCCAGGCATTTTTGCCCTCAACACTATTTGTTGCCATCTATTGTTATATGAAGAAAGGAGCCTCCTATGAAAAGCTTTTTTTATAAGAACAGCCTAAATATCTTGGCTTTAATCGGCGTAAGCGCTGCGGTGTATGTGGCGATGAACTGGTCCGCGATGCCGGTTCTACAGCGTTTAGTCGGTTTGATCTTTATCTCGTTGGTTGTCCACGCCTGGGAGGAGTATCGATTCCCGGGTGGCTTCATACAGATGGAAGAACGTAATTTCAATGTATCCTTCCCCAGGCCGGAGATCAATGAACTCATTTTGGCCATACTTATACTCTACACGGGTTTGGTGCCTTTTTTCTTCCCGGAGGTGGCCTGGTTGGCCATGGCGCCTATGTTACTCTTCCTTTTTCAGTTGCCCGGACATATCGGCGCGAGCAAAAAATCCAAGACAAAGGGGATTTACACACCCGGACTGGTGACCGCGATCCTCGTGCAGCCCATCCCGATCTACAGCATCTATTATGTGGTGCAAAACGACCTGATGCAGCCGGTGCACTGGCTGTATTCAATTCTTTACGCGGTCATCGGCTTCTGGATCGGATCGATTATCATCATAAAAGGAAATGGCAAGAATGTGATCGAATTCATTAAAACCGCCCGAGCCAAACACAAGCCGCCTGTGACAGAGTAAGGGACCGGCAAGTATTCCATTGTCAACGGCAGTGGGAAAGCAACTTTTTAAACAGCCCGTTCAAAAATCAATCATTTGGTGCTATCCGAACAAAAACGAAGCGC
>JABDRH010000478.1 GCA_013041835.1 Desulfatitalea sp.
TATACTCGATATTGATAACAGCACATATAACGACGTTATTGCCGAAACGAACATTGATCATATGGGAGAATTCTTTCCAGAGGCCACCGGAGAAACCCTTATGTTTACATTTTCTTTCACAGCCCAACAAACGGGGTATTTCACGGACATGGCAAGTTTTTATTTCACCGACAACCCGAGTCTGACTGAGCTGGTCGTCGTCAACAACCAGGTGTTCGATGCCGAACGCGGCGAACTTTTTATTCAGAAAGAAAACAGTGCATCCATTCTTAGACCCCAATTCCACTTGTTTTCCCACATTGAAAACAAGACCACCAACATCGGCACCATCACGGACCCCATTAAGATAGAAATCACCCCGTCACAAAGCGGCCAATTCAGTCTGTCCGCCTCATCTTCGGATACCAACCTGCTGCCCGCTGACGCCTTTTCCTTCTGGGTCGATGAAGACGCTACCAAGACATTTGAACTACCCCATGACGCAACCACCGGCGAACCGGTCATGGTTTACCTGACCGTTACGCCCGCGCCCGATGTGGTAGGTACCGCCACCGTTTCCATTGAGGCCTTCGATGCTGGTGATCCCGCAAAAAGCACCGAAACCGACTTCGACCTTACCGTGGCGCTGGCGGATGCACACCTGGGAGTTCATAACGGCACCACCTCATACACGAACACCTCAGCCGTTACGCTCAAGGGCGAAAAGGCTCGCGGCAGCACGATCCTGCTTCAGGTCGACGGTCAGGACCCCGTTGAAATCGTCGGTGGGCAGGTGGCCGGAGACTGGACTTATGACTGGGACCTGCCGGATGGTGACGGCAGCTATGGTTTTACCGTGCTGAATCAAGCCGGCGGCGTGAGCGAAGCATTCGGCTCCGGCACCATGGTGCTGGATACCCAAATACCGGAGGTGCCCATTACCGAGCGTGAAATTATCGGCGTTTCCTACGGCCTCAACAAAAGCGATGCGCATCGGCTCGAGGTCAGGGCCCAGGCGCCCGACATGGCCGACTCCAACCGCTATCGGCTCTGCGCCACTTATGACGACGGCATCGCCTACATTGGAGGTTGGCAAAACTACGCCGCCACCGAGCGCTCGGCAACCATTACGGCCCAGGACGGCATGCGCCATACGTCCGCTTTTGCCATGATGGACCAGGCCGGCAACACCCAGGCCGCGTGCATGGGCGAACCCGTAACCTGGCGTTTTGACGCGAATCGGACCCTAATGGACACTTTAAGGATAGACGCCGTGGCCGCCGCCGGCGCCGATTCCGCCCATGTGCGATTTGTGTGGAACTACAACGCGGCCATCGGCGGCGATGTCCGCGTGTGGGTGCGCACCCGTGATGCAAACCGCTACCAGGCGTTGTCCGGTGCGCCCTTTCCGGACGAATCAGAGAATAATTGGGTATTTGAAGACTTTACCGCGTCAACGCTGGACCGCTCCTACCTGCTCACCAACAACGATGCAACGACTGTGTTGGCGCGTTTTGCCCTTGGCCAGGAGGCCCACACCGAACCCGTGCTTCCGTCCCAGGAAACACCTGCTCCACCCGGTCCAGCCCCGGACAATGGTGGCGGCGGGGGATGTTTTATCAGCACCATGGCTTTCTAACCGCCCGCGTATTGCAGGCTGGATAGTGAAAGGAAGCGTGACATATGATTCACATGAAACGGATATCTATCGGCCTGATGGCGGCCGGCTTGATCCTGGCGGTCATCTTGGTCTATTCCGGCACGGAAGCAGTTAAACGCGACCACACGCCGTCATCCGCGGTCTTGGACGTTGTGAAGCGATCCCCCCTTAAGCCCCTGACTGACACCCGGCGTACCCCTCGGGCATCTCCGCCCCCCAGCGTATCAAGCCGTGAACCGGATTTCGAGGCCGAATCGGCGGACGCAGGGGCCGTCGACACATATCGGCCGACCGCGGCCGAAGAGAAGCTGGCGAAAAACCAGATCTATGAAGACACCGCCTGGGCCACTTTACCCACCTTGTCTCTGCAGACCCATAACCCGGTCTGGGCCCTGGCGCACACGGCGGCAGCGGGGGCGCAATCCGGCAACAGCGGCCCCCAGCCGGCGCCCGAGGCGGGTCCGTTCGGCAAGATACAACCGATGGAAGGGGAGATCTGGCTGCGCATTCCGCCGGAATATACCGGCGAGTATCGCGACATCATGGCCCAGAACGCCGATCTTTTTCGCGCCGAAACCGGTTATGACGGCCCCATCACGGTGACCCTGTGGGTGGGTGGCCGGCCTTACAAGCGGGAGATCTATGAATAGGCGCCGCGTGCAACTCTTTTTCTTTTGTGCCGCGCTCTGCGCGGCGGTGGGGATTTCGAGCCACCCCGCGTTGGGCGCTACTGAAAGCAATCCAGCCGATATCAAGGATCACAATCCGGTGCCGCGACTGCCCATGCCCCACACCACAAAAATTGATATGAAAGGGGCCTTTTTCTGTGAAACCTGCGATAAGAAAGTCAATCGCCACCGCCATATTCTCTTTGTACATCACGGGCATGCATGCCGCGCTCACCCAGGCTGACTGGCGGGCGGATGTGGGCTACACACGATTGGCCATGGAGCTGGGAGACACCATGCCCGGCGGCATGGGCCTGGGCGTATGCCAGGTGGAAGCCGTTGCTCCCGCGGGGCAGGTATACACCTGGATGCCTGATCCCGCCAATGCCGCTTTTGCCGGCAACTCCCTCACCGATTACAGCGGGGCGCCGGCAGGCG
>JABDRH010000481.1 GCA_013041835.1 Desulfatitalea sp.
ATGAACCAGCGAATCGGCGGCCAAGAAAGCAGATGCCTTGCCAGGGTTGAGTAGCCAGTGCAATAGCGTTACTTTTTAACGAATTTAAGGAGCATTTCAATGAAGGTAAGGATCACGGCGAAGTTGCTGCGCAGTGTCATGGTTTTTGCATTTTTCTTGGGAATTGAAACATCGTTTTTTTTGATGCCGGTTGTTTCGTCAGCCGAAATGAAGATCCCCGCTGATCTGTTCTCGGTTGATTTTGTGAGTGACGCAAAGGGATGGGCCTGCGGTCGGTGGGGAACAATCATTCATACCGCGGATGGCGGGAATTCCTGGACATATCAAAAGAGCCTCACCGATTACACGCTGTCTTCGATCTCTTTTGCCGATGCGCGGCACGGCTGGGCCGTAGGGGATGGGGGAACGATCTTGCATACACAGGATGGGGGCCAAACATGGAAAAAGCAGGCAAATCCGTCTCCTGTTTTTCTCATGGGCGTTACATTCGTCACCCCGAAAAAAGGCTGGGCCGTTGGAGAAAGGACCACCATAGTCCACACGATGGACGGCGGACAGACCTGGCAAGTACAGTTCAGCGGTGAAGATTTTATCCTTCGCGCAGTTTCGTTCGCCGATGAATTGAATGGGTGGGCCGTGGGGGAATACGGATTCATCTACAACACGAAAGACGGCGGGGCGAGCTGGACCCAGCAAGGGGGCAAGTTTGAAATTTCCATGGATACGGGGGATATCATCGCTGGCAACTATCTTTTCGATGTATCGGCCGTGGACGGTGACAGGGCGTGGGCCGTGGGCATTGAAGGCCATGTGATACGCACCGCGGATGGTGGACAGACCTGGCAAGTCATGGATACGGGCATCGTCAACAGCCATTTGCTCGCGGTTGCCGTGGATAAGTCGGGGCATATCCTGATCGCGGGCAAAGGCCTGATGATCTATTCAAATGATAACGCCGCCCGATGGCATCATTCCGTGGTCACGCCGTCGATCGAATATGGATGGCTTGCCGGCTTGGCGTCGAAAGAGGGAGCGGGCTTTTCCGCGGTGGGCCGCGATGGTTGTGTTTATCTTGGCGACCGGGAAGGCAAGGCGTGGGTGAAGGCGACCCATTGAGCGAAGGGCGGAATATGTTGAAAAAGAATTGTCAAGGAGGGATCATGCCGACATATTGTCAACCACAAACCCGGCTGGATCGTTTTTGCTGGTTTGTCTCTGTTCACAGGATAACGGTGCTTGCTCTCATTGTCCTGATCACTGCGATTTTCGCGTACGGCGCCACGAAGATCAAGAGCGAAGTCAGAATTTTCGAGTTGATGCCATACGATCATCCCTATCAGAAGCTCCACGCAAAATTCGCGGAAATATTCGGGACAGGCGGTTCCGGCGTGATCATTGCCCTTAAGGCCAGGCAGGGAGATATCTTCAATACGAGGACGCTCAACAAACTCAAGCACATGACCGAGGAGGTTTCCTTATGGGATGAGGTGTATCGCACGCTCACCACTTCCATTGCCTCCTATACCACCAAGGTGGTCAAAACCAAGGCCAAGGGCGTGATCGTTACGGAATCACTTATGTTTCCGGACATTCCCCGGACCGAGCAGGAGATGATTGAGCTGAAGAAGAATATCTTTTCCGATCCGAGCAAAAGCGGCGTCCTTGTCTCCGAGGACGGCACCGCGGCGCTGCTTATAACGGAGTTCAAGGAAGAAGTTTCCTACAAGCGCAGCCTGGAGCTTCTTCAGACGCTTCGTGAAAAATATTCCGATGACCAGACATCGGTGCACATCGTGGGCTATCCCATGCTGATGGGGTGGGTTTATTCTCTGGCGCCGCAGATGTACATGGTTTTCGGGATGAGCATTGTCGCCATCATCCTGGTGCTGATCCTGATTTTCCGAAATTTTCAGGGCATGTTCTCGCCGGTGGTCAACGCATTTATCCTGACCATCTGGGGCCTCGGGTTCACCGGCTTTTCAGGGATCAATTTCAACCCCATGCTCTATGTCCTGGCGTTTCTCGTGGGCTCCAGGATGATCGGCAATTCTCACCAGATCGCCTACCGCTATTTTGAGGAGTTGGACGCGAGCGGGGGAGACCGGCTGGCAGCGTGTTACGAGACCACGAGAACCATGTGGATTCCCAATTTGGCGGCGGTGCTGGCCGACGTGGCCGGCTTCACGGTTCTCATTCTGGCAAAGATCATCCTGATGCAATATCTGGCCGTGATCATGAGTTTCTGGATGGCGACAATCCTTTTGACCGGATTTTTAGTACCCGCGGTTTGCAGTATTTTCCCTTTCAAGGTGGATACCTCGGAATGGAAAAAGGAGACCTGCCAGACGGACTGGATGGCCAGGCTGATGATACGCATCACCAACTTTTCCATATCCCCCGGGACAAGGTATGTGACCGGCGGGATCATCGTCGTTCTCGCTGCTTTATGCCTTTATGAGATGAGCCAATTGAAGATCGGGGACCCTGAAACCGGATCGTCCATTTTTTATCATGACCACCCGTTCAATCAGGATACCGCGCTGATTAACGAGCGGTTCAAGGCCTCCTCGGAGAACCTTGCGCTGTACTATGAAGGCGAGGAGAAATCCATTTACGATCCCGCGGTTCTGGCCACCTTTGAAAAATTCAACCGGTACATGGCGGCCGAACTGCCGGATATCTACAAGTATTCTTCTTCGATCATCGATATCGGGAAAACGCTCAATCTTACCCTGCATGACGGTGATCCGATCTGGTATCAGCTTTATCGTAACGAAGAGCAGTTGATGGGGCTTTTAGGTTACGTCAGAACGTCGCTGGGGACCGCCAACTTATTGCGATTTGCGGACCCCACCTTGGAACGGGCCCAGATTAATCTCTTTTTTTCCGATCACACTTCGGACAATCTTCTTCGCATCCGTGACGCGGCCTATGGTTTCTTCAAGGACAATGCGTCGAAAACGGGCAGGGGGGAATTCTTGTTGGCTGGAGGAAGGATCGGCATGGAAATTGCCGTGAACGAGGAGATGAAGCGCGCTCACCTTTTAATCGATCTTTCCGTGTACGCTGCAATTTTTTTGTTATGCAGTCTGTGTTTCAGGTCCATGGTGGCGGGGCTCATGCTCACCCTTCCACTGATCCTTGCCAATGCCATGTGTTTTTCCTACATGTCCCTGAGAAACATCGGCCTTTCCATCAATACGCTTCCCGTGGCCGCCATCGGGGCGGGCCTGGGTGTAGATTTCGCCATATACCTTTACAGCCGGTGCATGGAGGAGTTTTCGAAGGAGGGGGCGGATTGGCGCAACACGATCATGCAGTCCATCTGCACCTGCGGCAAGGCGATCGTCTACACGGGCGTAACGGTGATACTTCCCATCATCACCTGGTATTTTTTCTCGGACATGAAGTTTCAGGCGGAGGTCGGCTTCTTTCTCTCCATCATCATGGGCATTAACGTGATCTTGGCGCTGACGCTTCATCCGCTACTGATCTATATCATCAAGCCAAAATTTATCCAGCGTAAGTATTCCGAAGAGCAAATCCCTTCCCGTTTTCATTCCATCGGAAGGGCCGCTATAGGAGGATAGGCCGTTCAAGGTCTCTTGGGCGGGGGAGGCTTCATCCCTGCAACCGGAAACTTTACCGGAATATCGGCGAAAGAGGAAAGGGGGGTGGCGGGACCGATAGAAGTAAAACAGATAAATAGCCTAATATGGTATGGTATGGCATGATTTTGATTAGAAAACCAGGAGGTAAAATGATGTCGAATAATCGAATATTGGCAGGCACCTCTGTAATGATCGGCATGTTTGTTTTGCTTACATGTTCCACGGCAACGGCTAAGTATGTCAAACTTTTTGGAAAAGAATGCAATGTATTAGGATATGCCTCCCAGAAGGTACAGTACGGTTTTCATGATGACTTCAACTCTTATGAAGGGTTTAATGAGGCCCTGAACACGTTGTTTTTAGAGGGAGATATCGGCTTGACCGATAGCTTGAGGCTCTATGGCTCGGGCAAGTTAACCTCGGACCTGATTTACCAGGTCATCCAAGACGAAGATCAATGGACGCGCAAGCAATTCGATCAGTCCAGGGATAAACTGAACATTGATGATGAGTACTGGCAGATTCTCAATGAGTTGCACGCCACATGGGTAGTCGACCGGTTGATGATCCGGGCGGGAAAGCAAATCGTCTCCTGGGGCCAGGTGCTTGGTGCTTCCGCGCTGTCTCAGTTCAACCCCTTTGATCTTCGCAGGTTCCAAGGCGTGGACCTGGAGGTGGCGCAAATTCCCATCTGGCTTTTGAGAACCGACTATTCCATGCCGGTCAAGCCCGGCTTTCTGACGGACCTGACCCTGCAGTTCGTGTTCAACCCGAATGCGGACTTTATCCCCAGCCAGAGCTTTGCAACTGGCAATGACGTGGCCGGCATCTGGGCGCTTCATTTACCGGTTGAATTGTTCCCTGGCATGGTTGCTCGCACTGGCTCAGCCGCAATGAATATTCAAGAAAGGGAAGAGTGGTCCGAGGGCCATGAGTTCGGGTTTCGTGTTCAGGGAATGACCGAAGGCGGTGATATGATGACCTTGAACGCCTTTTATGGGTATGCCAATGACCCGGTGACGATTCTGGATGGACTAGCGACCATGGCAAGTCCACCCTCGTTTGTTGACGGAAAGACTGTTATTCACCCGGTAATGGATGGTTATTACCCGCTGCAGCGTTTTGTTGGGTTTACCTACTTTACCGAGATTTTGCCCCTGAGGTTTTCATTTGCCGGTGGTGTCGCACCCGCGGTTACTTTCGAGCTAAGATACGACTTTGAAAATACATACGCCTTCGCAAACCCTGCAGACCCTTTTGGCCTAATGTATATGGAGGATACCTCGGATGCGGTATCGGCCATTTTAAATGTCGATTACAAGGTAAAGATAGCTTTGCTGAATCCGAAAGCGTATTTTCAATTTGTCGGACAACTCAACTATGACCAGATCATGGACAGCTTTGTCAGGAGTCAGCAACTTAACTTTCGCGGATACCCCGCCAACTACACAACTTCATTGCAGGTCATGACGACCTACCTTCATGGCAAGCTGATGCCGCTTTTTACCTGGCAGCGTGATCTATACGCGCAGACGGACATGTTCGGGGGCTCTCTGGATTATTCGCCCAATTCCCGGTGGACCTACTCCGTGGCACTGCAAACGTTTCGAAACATGGACGGACCATTTGAATACAAGGATTATGTCTACTTTAAGATCAAATACAAATGGGGATAACATACCGGCAGTCAATACACTGGATCATATAGACATTACGATTATAAAGGAGCTCACAATGAAAAAGACGGGTTTGTTCATATTTCTTATGGCATCAATGATCCTGTTCTCAATGGCGGTGTCACAGTCGGCGGCGGATATAAACATGCCGGATGTTTCTGAAATAAAAAAATGGAAAGTCCCGGTGGATGATCCCAAACCATTTATCAAGAATGGTTTTTACAAGCATTTCTTAACCCCTGAACAATACAAAAAAATGACTTATGATATTGCGTCCATGAAACAGGCTTGGGCGCAGATCGTCGGATTCAAGGCGCCTGATGTGGTGGGTAAAATCGCACCGGAGATCAAGCCGGGTAAATACACTTACAAAGACAAAGAGAAATACCCGGGACTGAAAGAATTGATGCCGCCCTTTCTTTACGAGATGTTCGATCAGGGGGGGCCGCCCCTGGCGGGAAAATTCCCCGAAATCACCATCGTTCCCACCCAGCAGTATTACTATGCCATGCCCGTGGCTGAGGCGACAAAGAAATACGCCGGCCAGACAAAGCTGGACGAGGCGGGTTATATCATAAACTCAAGCTATAACGCGGGCTATCCTTTTCCCCGGCCTTCCGGAAAATTTAAGGGCCAGCAAATTTGTTACAACATGCAAAAGCGTTATCTTGAGTTTGAAAGCTTTGCTGCCTTGGCGCTGACGTGCAGTTATAATAAAAATCTTAAGCCGGACACAATGGACAGTTGGGCAATATCGTATGGCGTCCGCGCGAGCGGACGTGTGCAAATGGAGCCCTTTGGATTTTTTGATAAACGCGCGGAGGAACAGGGGGAGGATATCATATCGGTCGTTTCTTTTTTCGCCCCACGGGATTTGTATGGCAACATTTCATCGCTTACAAACTTTATTTCTCCCCACAAGCTAGATAACAGCCTAATGTATTTCAATTTGTTGCGGCGGGTGAGAAAGATGACGGCAAGCGACACGCAAGATGCCTTCGGAGGCACTGATGTCGACTCGGACACCGGATACTTTGCCGGATTTCAGCAGAAGATGACGCCGAATCAATTTCCCATGGAGTACAAAGTAATCGCAGAGCGGGAGTACCTTGTGCTGGCCATGGATTTTGATGGAGATACCTATTTTGATTCGAATACGAAGGAAATGCACAATGTTCGATTCGAACGCAGACCCTTATGGGTGGTTGAATGCAAAGAGCTGGACAATAATTATATTTACAGCCGGCGCGTGGTTTATTTTGACAGGGAAACCTTGCTGCCGATAGGGTACGAGAACCATGACCAGCGTGGGCGGCTGTGGCGGTCTTCAGCCCCGGTACGGATTTTTCTGCCCGATATGGGTGTCATCATAACGGGAATAGGAACCTATTGGGACAACCTCGACAAACACACTACTATTGGGCTAAGCTTAGCTTTACCGATTCCGGAAGTGAAACGAAACGATGTTGATTTGGGGGCTTTGATCAGAAGAAGTCGGAAATAATTGGTGATAATGGGCGGTATGCGCCGCAATTTCCGCGGGGCATACCGCTGCGGCTGCCTAGAAAATATATCTCCTTCGTCCGATATCGCACCATTTTTGCTACAGTTTGTATCTGTCTGTTATAAAATCACGCTGGGTGTATAGGTGAATTGCATACAAAATTTTGACCGTCACTAAGAAAAAGTTGACAACTCAAAATTTAGATGCTAATAGTGCAAAACAAATGCATATAATGCATTGTTGGTGCATATAGCGCAAGTTGTTTGGCTTGGGGGAAACGTTGGGGAATGCGACTCGACGCCATATGCAATTCTGCTTTCTTACCCTATTTTCAGACAAGATTTACGAGCGTGAAAGGAGATCGCCATGGCTTTAATGTTTTCCATTCCAGATCCAGAACCTATGGACGGTATTTTGTCGCTAAAGGGCCAATGCGCGGTGGTGACCGGTGGTAGCCGTGGTTTGGGAGAGGCTATCGTGAAACGGTTCGTCGAGGCCGGCGCCACGGTCGTGCTGACCGGCAGGGGACTTGAGGCGCTTCAGCGTGTCGAGGCCCAGGTTGCCGAGGCGGGTGGAACAGCCCTGGGGGTGCAAGCCGATGTCAGCCGTATCGAGGATTCCGAGAAGGTGATCAACAAGGCGCTGGAGCGGTTCGGAAAAATCGATATCCTGGTGAACAACGCGGCGGTGTACCAAGGGTGCATGTCGCTGGAGATGACCGAAGCATTCTGGGACGAAACGGTCGACACGGATCTAAAAGGCGCGTTCTTTGCGGCCCAGTTTGCCGCAAAAGCGATGGTCGAAGCCGGCAGCGGCGGCCGTATCATCAACCTGCTGTCCGTCGATGCCTTCAAAATCTCCGGATTTTTGCCGGCCTATACGGCCGCAAAGGCCGGTCTTTGGGCGATAACCCAGTCCCTGGCCAAAGAGCTGGCGCAATACCGGATCCTGGTCAACGCGGTTTGCCCGGGCGCCATCCTTACGACCGAACGTATCGCTGCAATGTCCACGGGAAAGATGGTTGATCAACAGATCGCGCCCTTCGCGGTCAAAACCCGGGAGATGATGATGGGCAAGTTTAAAGCTGCCCTGGAAAGCGGTGGCTTGGCGAACCGGATGACCAACATGATGCCGCTGGGCCGCC
>JABDRH010000489.1 GCA_013041835.1 Desulfatitalea sp.
CCACCGGCACATATCCTGATATGCACCGGCGGATGTGTCTTGCAGATGAACCCAAATCCAGCGCAACTTTTGGGAATTATTTCTTTCCTGCGCCCTAAGAAACTTGGGCTTGTCGCCCTGATCATATGTTATGGCCCCTTCATGTTCTCTATCGTCACTGTTATATCTTCTGTTGGATGTACTTTTTTTCAGGTGCGTCTGAAGCTTGGGCGTTTGACATGGATGCTTCGATAAAAGATGAAGAAAAACAACGGCCGGCTTTGGGACTTATAATAAAAGACATTCGAGTGACTCTGAATACTGTTATTTGCGATCGAAATCTATCTGCTCTGACCGTCAGTGGTACGCTTTATATTGCTCTTGCCGCCATCCCATTAATCTACTGGCAACCGTTTACAAATTCTTTTAAGGTTTTGGGCGGGGTCTGGGCGGTATTTACCCGTATGAATATCATTGGCAGCTATGTTTCAAAGTCCAGTCGAATAAAACAATTAAACCCCTATCGTGTATTCCGCAGTTTAATTCCGGGATTTGAATACCTGCAACGGTTGATTTGCTTTGGGCCGTCTTTTTCATGCCAAATTGGCGCTTGCCCGCTTTGGCGATACGGCGCACGAATATTTTTTCCTTGCATACGGATCAATGTCACAATAATATCGGCGCCGTTGGCTAAATAAGCTTTTGGTTTGCCTCCTTTGTTGGCTTTGAGAAAATAAAAACAGTTATATCAGAATCTTGCATTGTCGAATCCAAGGCGGCAATCATGTCTGATTTATTCAGCCGAAAATGGGCCCATGATGCCGCGTGCCGGCGGATGGAAAATATCGGGCCCGGGGGCTGTCCCAGATGCTTTTAAACCTTGATAATCACCAATGCAATTGACAGGGCCGGTAGGGAAGCCCGGGCTTTCCCTACCGGGTGATGTTGGACGTGGAATGGAGGTACGTGGTGAGAAAGTCGGTATCCTGGCTCATTTACTTTATTATCTATTCGATTTTATACCTATTTCCGATAATGGTGCTGTATTTCCTTTCGAAGGCGCTTCACATTAACGTTTCATATTATCTCTTGCGGATTGGAGCCCTAAGAGAAATAATGGGCGTGCTTGTCCTGGCGTATGCCATCTTTTTTCCCTTTCATAGAGCAAAATTGGCCACAGAGGCGTATGATGACCGCAATATGGGCTTTTGGCAAGCGCACAGTGTTTCAGGCGTTGTGTTTAAAACGCATTTGAGCTTTTTGCCGATCATCGGGCCGATTTTTTCTCAAAAAAATAATCCTCAATGTCCCCCGCTAGAACCGCCAAGTTAACGTTATCGGAGACGCAGGTGATGTTTTTTCGAGAGTGAAAAGATCCGATCCCTTTCCGAAAGCCTTGTGTGTACCCCATTTGACGCCTACAAGCAGATCTCCTTTTACTTCGCGGATGATAGCAGTTGTTTGACGTAATTATTACGATTCTTTAGGGCCTTGGTATTAAATAATTAAACCCGATTGCGCCGAAATTGCGTTCATCTGCAAGGTGTATGCTTTAGTTGCATATCGAGATATTCTGTATTTTTGTAACGCAGCCGGGTGATATGGATCGGCGCATAAAAATGTGAAGTTATTATTGCGCGAGCCCTAGGCTGGAATTTCAGACGTTCCGGCTTGCCAATGCCTTCTTCGGGATGACGTATGATATCTTTTAGCAATTCTCGAATGCGTTTTACCAGACGCTTATCGTTATCCATAAGCCATTCAAAATCTTTCCAGGCGTCCTGGGCGAACTCAATCTTTATAGATCCTTTGCAGGCAAAGTGATCAGCGCACCGCTTCGTGCTTGCTTAAATGCTTTTTCAATATGCGCCCGGTTGGCCTGCGGACTCAACAAATAGGCGGTCTCTTCCATGGATTGGTAATCTTCAAGCGAGATCCGTACGGCTTGCTCTTCGGATTGGTCGTTTACGATAATCGTTGGTTCCGAGTCCTTACCCACCGCATGTATCAACGCCTTCAAAGGGCAGCTTCGATAAGACCCTAAAAGGTATACCCGATGGAAAGATGCAGTTGGCCGTTACTCTGGGCGGGCTTTGGATCGATTTTCATGCCGTAGAACAGCCCCATGGGACCGATGGGGGTGATGTATTGCACGCCCAGTCCGGCGGACCAGCGCAAATCGTCGTTGCCCGCCGGCGCCTGCGCTTGACGCACGCTGCCGGTATCCACGAAAGGGATCAGTTCAAAGTTTCTTCCGATATCGATGCGGGTCTCCACATTGGCCGTCATGGCCAACTGGCCGCCCACGGCTTTGCCTTCGGCATCGAAGCGCAACAGGTTCTCTTCGTATCCGCGCACGGTGGAAGTTCCGCCCAGGTAGAAAAGCTGGTCCACGGGGGGCGCATCCCCGCCATACGGAGAAAGGTAGCCGATCCAGAAACGTGCGGCCAGCGTTACGCGCGATGCCAGTGGATGATAGTAGCGCGTATCGAAGCGGTATTTGAAAAAGTCATCCAAATTGTTATCAAACCCCTTGGACATATCCATGGACAAAGCGCTCAGCCATCCGCGCCGGGGCCGGATGAAATCGTCGCGCGTGTCGTATTGAACGGTGGGCGTGGTGACAAAGATACGCCGGGGATCGAAATCTTCCGCCGTGCGGTCTGAAACGGCAGTCTCTGCATTTCGTGGAAACTGCTGGCGGCGTTCATACCGGTTGGCCAGGCCGAAGGTGAAATGCCGGCGCCAATCACGGGAAAAATTGACATGGCCGCCCCAGCTTTCCGTGCCGAAGTCCTGGTTGAACGGTTCGCTGCGGTCGGCATAGACGCCGGTGTTGAGCACGATCCGGGTGCCCAGCAGGCGGGGGTCCACGAGGCCAACCTGGGTTTTGTATCCCACCTGGCTGGCCTCCAGAT
>JABDRH010000495.1 GCA_013041835.1 Desulfatitalea sp.
GTCCGAAGCACTGTTGGAAATGATGGATGCCGATGTCAAACACCTGGCCGTGATCGGCGAAGGCGGCGGCGTTACAGGTATCATTACCAACAGCGATATTCTGGCGGCCCAGGAGCAGTCGCCGTTCTTTATCATCCAGGAAATCAACGGCGCGTCCACCATGGAGGAGATCATTCACGTACAGTGCCGACTGCCGCGCCTTGTCCGAAACATGATACGCGGAGGGGCCCAATCACGGGTCATCACGACACTGATCTCCAAAATCTCAGATGCCATTGTCACCAAGTTGATCGGGTTTGCCATGGACCGGCTCGGTCCCGCGCCGACCAGCTTCGTCTTCATGGCACTCGGCAGCGAAGGTCGTCTTGAGCAAACCTTAAAGACCGACCAGGACAATGCCATAATGTTCGAAGATGTACCCGAAGCGCTTATAGAGCAAGTGAAGGTCTACTTTCTCAAACTCGGCGTTCAGGTGTGCACCTGGCTCGACGAGGCCGGCTATGCTTTTTGCAAAGGCAACGTGATGGCTCAAAATCCTCACTGGTGCCAACCCGTCTCCAAGTGGAAAAGCTTCTTCAAAACATGGATCCGCGTCTCCACGCCAAAAGATCTCATGGAGGCAGCTATCTTCTTCGATTTCAGAGGCGCTTGGGGTAATATGAACCTTATTGACGATCTGCGCCGCTACCTTTTCGATGCCTTGGCAGGCTGGACCCGCTTTTTTCGAGATCTGGCCACCGGTGCACTGGGCTTCAGACCGCCCACCGGCATCTTTCGCAAATTTGTACTGGAAACCAAAGGTCCCCACCGAAACCAACTCGATCTAAAACGCGCCATGACGCCGGTGGTGGATTTCGCGCGTATCTACGCACTGCACCACGGCATTTCGGAAACCAACACCCAGGATCGCCTATTTCACCTAAACCTAAAAAAGGTCTTCAACAAAGTAGACTACAACGAGTTGGACCTGGCATACAACCACCTGATGCAACAGCGCCTGCTGTGCCAGATCCACGGCATCGAAAACGGCGAACCACCAGGCAACTTCATCAATCCCAAAACCCTTTCACGCTTTGACCAGACTTTGCTAAAAGAAATCTTCAAACGCATTGAAAGCGTGCAAAGGCGTATGAACCTTGATTTTACAGGCGGTATCCGATGAAAAAAATATTAATTGTCGATGACGAGCCGAATATTGTACTCCCACTACAATTTCTTATGGAGCAGAAGAACTACCAAGTTCATACCGCTGCCAGTGGCGAGGAAGCCATAGAGGCCCTCGAACATATCCGACCCGACCTGATCCTGCTTGACATCATGCTGCCCGGCATGAACGGTTTCCAGGTATGCGAAATCGTCCGTCTGAATCCAGCGTGCAAGCACACCAAAATTATCTTTTTATCGGCCCGGGGACGTGATGTGGATGTCACCAAAGGCACGATATTGGGCGGTGATGCATACATTATCAAACCCTTTGCCAACGCGGAAGTCGTCGCCAAAGTCAAACAACTGCTGAAAGATACCCCATGATCCCGGCTCGCATGACGCATTGGGTTTTAGTGGGGCTTGCCGGCCTTGTGGTGATCTGCGGCAGCGCCTTTTTCCTGAGCCTTCGGTTCTTCCCCGAAAACACGGACCGGTTGATGGGCTGGGCGGCCGACAACAGGGGCGTCGTTCTGACCATCGCCTGCATGTTGGTGGCGCTGGTGGTGGCGGCCGTGGACCTTGTCTTTCGCCTGGCAATCGTACCGCTGGACCGCCTGATCGAAGAAATCTCCCTTATCGGCAATGTCAATGAACAGCATCGCATAAAAATGAAAGGCAATGTATTCTTCGGTCGGCTCGTGAAGGCCATCAATGGCGTGGCATCGCGCTTTGAAGCCGTGAAACAATATGATCGCGAGAAGATCAAAAGCGTTCGTGCCGTCATTGAAAAAGAGCGCAATATCCTCGCCGCCATCATGGCCGAACTGCCCGAAGGCGTGTTGGCATGCAACACTCACGGCATTATTTTGCTATACAACCAGCAGGCCAAACAGATGCTGACCCATGTGGCGGAACAAGAGACCAGACGGCCGCGACCCGACGCGTTGGTGGGATTGGGACGGACCATCTACCCCATGATTGATCGGCATCAACTCCAGCACGCCCTTGATGATGTCACCGAAAAACGCAAACGCGGCAACGACGACATCACCGCGCACTTTGTGGCCAGGGGCGGCAGAAATGAGCTATTGCGCACCGAAGTGGTCCCGGTCCTCGACCATGAAGAGGCGTTTGCGGGTTTTATCCTCATGTTTCGGGACATCACACGGCACCTGCGCACCGCCGGACAAGTTGCCGGCACCATGACCGATCTGGCCAGGGCGGTGCGCACCACTTCGGCCAGCATCCGCGCCAGCATTGAAGCCATCATGGAATACCCGGAAATGGACCGGGAGCAACTGGACCGCTTCAGGGAGATCATTTACAATGAATCTGTGATCCTGGGGGCCATCACCGACCAAATAGACAACGACAATTGTGCCCGTCGGGATACCGAATGGCCGCTGATGCCGATACGCTCGAACGATCTGACGGCTTACCTTCAGAGGACAGCGGCAGAAAAACTCGATCTGACCATCGATGTGCTCGATGGGCAGCGAACCTTTGACATCCGCGTGGACAAGTATGCGCTCACCCTGGCGCTGCTGTTCGTCATGGACCAAATTCGCCAAACCGACGGCACGGACCATTTCATATGCCGTGTGGATCAAAAAGCAGACTTTGTTCACATCGATTTTTCCTGGACAGGCCAGGCATTGAAAGTCGAAACCTTGCATCAGTGGGACCGCATGTGGCTGCAGATCGCCGGCGCCGACCTGCCCTTCACCCTGAAGCAGATGCTGCGTTATCACGGAGCGGAAATTTGCCCGGTCACCCTGTCTACGGCGACTCCATCGTCCGGCATGCGAATCTTTTTGCCGTCATGCAAACCGTTTGCCCAGCCGCCCCAACTGCGCACCGTAGCCATTATGCCTCAGAGCCGTCCTGAATTTTTTGACTTCGACCTCTTCGAACGCGACGAACCCCATCCCGAAGTGGCCCAGCGCCCTTTGCTCGAACTGCAGTACACCGTGTTCGACACCGAAACCACGGGACTCGACCCCGGCGGAGGCGATGAAATCCTGTCCATTGGCGCCATACGCATCGTCAACGGCCGCCTGTTGCACAGCGAGTGCTTTGATCATCTGATCGATCCCCGCCGGACCATTCCCTCGGCCTCGATTCGCATTCACGGTATCGACAGTGAAATGGTGGCCGGCCATCCGGACATCAACACCGTACTGCCGAAATTCCACCGTTTTGCAGCCAACACCATTCTGGTGGCCCATAACGCCGCCTTTGACATGCGACTGCTGCAAGTCAAGGAAAAATCCACAGGCATCCAATTCAGCCATCCGGTACTCGACACCCTGCTCTTATCCGCCGTGGTCCACCCGGCCCAGAGTGATCACACCCTGGAGGCCATCGCCGATCGTATGGGCGTTCCCATCCAAGGACGCCACAGCGCCATGGGCGATGCCGTGGTCACAGGCCGTATTTTTGTCAAGATGATCCCCCTGCTCGCGGAAAAGGGCATCACTACCCTTAGCGAGGCAATCACCGCGTCCAGAAAAACTGTATACGCTCGAATCACCTATTGACCGGCAATGTTGCAACATTGGCGGTTAAATTTTTTTACGCCATACACAAAGGAGGAAAAACATGAGCGGTTATGCCACCAAGAAGCAAGCAATGAAGAGTAAAAAGAACAGATACGAAAGTATCCTACACATAAAAAACAGTTTTTTTCTTATCAAGCTGTTTACAGCAATATTTATCATAAGTACTTTGTTTCATTGTGGCGGCGGGGAATCAGACCCTGGAAGCGAGCTTTATTCGGATAGCGGATTACTATTTGGGCCTGCAGGCGATAGAGGCATTGAACAAGATTTAGACATGCTACCGGATTCGAACGGACAAATTGTTACCCAATTGCGTGCAACGATAGCGGATGCGCGTGCAGGAACGACAGAAATATACAGAGTCAGGTATTTAAGTGACAACTTAGAGGTGGTCGGATTCATCGTTAAACCATATGACAATCAATCAAACTACCCGGTGATTATATTTAATAGAGGAGGAAACCGTGAGTTCGGCAAGATCACGGAAGACACACTTGAGTACCTTTCATTTTTATCTTCAAAAGGCTATGTCGTATTGGCCTCTCAATACAGGGGAAATGATGGTGGTCAAGGCCAGGAGGAATTCGGTGGCGCAGATATTAATGATGTATTGAACTTATTGCCTTTGGCAAAAAGTTTGCCCTTTATCGACGCCAACAACATCTTTATGCTGGGATATTCCCGTGGTGGCATGATGACATACTTAGCAATAAAAAGTGGCGTCGAAATAAATGCGGCGGCAGTTGTTGGTGGACTTACTGATTTGGAGCAAGCCTACAACGAAAGAGAAGCAGAAATGCAAAGAATAATTGAAGAGCTGGTGGGGATGGATCCTTTTGCATGGGAGGCGCGCTCTGCTGTCCATTGGCCTGAAATGATTAATATTCCTGTTTTAATACTTCATGGCGAAGCTGATGAACGGGTATCTGTGAGTCATGCGACAAAACTTGCTCAACTGCTTACAGAAGAAGGTAAAGTCCATAAACTTACCTTATTTGCAGATGGAAACCATTCGCTTAGCACACATTATCAAGAAAAACACACAGCAATATTTGAGTGGTTCGAAACATACACGAATTTCTAAAAATAGAGGGGGGCAAAAGAACCGCTGCGCTATGCAATTTTGCGACTTAGTCCAAGTAATGGTTTTTCAACAAAATAGTAGCTTATAACACCGACGATAATCGCCGTGAAAAAAAGGACTGGAACCATGATGACATTATCGTACACGGCATTGTTGGCAAACATGCCCCATATTTTACCAGCAGCGCTTATGGTCAATATGTGCGACAGATAAATTGAATAGGACGCATTTCCGATGGCAACCCATGGTGAAGAAACCACAAAACCCTTCTTTTCCGCATTGACGAAACAATAAACGATCAGCAAAGCAGGGACACCAAAGATTAAAAGTCTCCACCAATGCAGCGGCACGATTTGGCCGGTGTATTTTTGATAGCAGGCATACACAAAAAGTGAAACAGCAAAACCAAAACACGCGACCGCTATCAATGAGCGTGCTGTAGCCTGACTGCTTCTTTTGAAATAAAGCAAGGCGATGAAACACCCGCCGATAAATTCAATGGTCAGTGGGTGAGAAACGACACTCATAATTGGGCTGCTTGATTTAAAACAGATGTTCATTACCAAAACGCCCATTGCCCACACCAAGACGGTCATAGGCATCTTTCGCTCAGGAAACAACAGTAGAATGAGGAAAAAAATAATATAGAAATACATTTCGTGAATCAGCGTCCATCCTACCCAAACCAGCGGCACGGTGTGAGACGGCAGCAGTAAAAATGAGGCAAGAATGTTCGTTTGAATCCCTTGATCGCTGCTGAGCCATGAAGGCCGGATCAAAAAGACCGACAGAATGATTATACTGTAGAACCAATATGTTGGATAAATCCTCGATGCACGATGATATATAAAATGCAATGCGTGCTTTTGCTGTTTGAACTTGCCTCTTGTTACAGCAACCATCACAAATCCACTTATCACGAAAAACAAATCCACGCCAAACATACCATAGTGAAATAGAGACGGAAGAATGGCTTTCGAACCGCCATATTTTTGTTCAATCGGCATAAGGTGCAGCAAGACGACGGAAAGAACGGCAACTCCCCGTAATCCTTGAATGTTTTTAATTTTTTCCATTTTCAACCTTTTTCCATGTCTACCGCCGCGAAACACCCACGCGGGAAGGGAAAGGATAATTTAGCTGTAAAATCAGTGGATGCTTACATGCAGAAGGATCACTCTGTTATGCAATTTTTCGGCTCAGTGTAAGCAATGGCTTTTCAACAAAATGATAGCTGGCAACACCCGTAATAACCGCCACACATAAAAGCGTTGGAATCATGATGAAATTATCATAGATACCATTTCAATGCCTGTTTTTGCTGCTTGAACCTGCCTCTTGTTACAGCAACCATTACGAACCCACTGATCACGAAAAACAAATCCACACCAAACGTGCCATAATGAAACAAAGACGGCAATATGGCTTTCGAGCCGCCATACTTTTGTTCAATAGGTACAAGGTGAAATAGTACGACGAACAGAACGGCAACGCCTCGCAATCCCTGAATGTTTTGTATTCTTTTCATCCCCTTTTTATGCAACACTTTGGTTCTTTTTATCGAAGACTTGCTGGCTGTAATAGGAGATGCTGTTCAGGGCCTTGACCGAGGCCATTTCCAGGCTGTCCACGATCTGCCCGGTGGTGGAGGTCAGTTTGGCATGCAGCAGCAACAACGGAATGGCCGACATGAGCCCGAAGGCGGTGGTATTCATGGCCACCGAGATGCTGGCCGACAGCAAATCGGCCTTTTCGGCCGGGTTGGCGTTGGCCACGGCGGTAAAGGCCTCGATCAGGCCCATGATGGTGCCCAGCAGGCCCAGCAAGGTGGCGATGTTGGACAGCAGCGCCACGTAGGGCGTGCGCTTTTCCAACTGGGGGATGATCTCCATCATGCTCTCTTCCATGGCGATCTCGATGTCTTCGCGGCGACGTACCGCGCCTTGCCGCGCCAGCCCCATGCCCAGCATTTGGGCCA
>JABDRH010000496.1 GCA_013041835.1 Desulfatitalea sp.
CGGCCATCAGCCGGGGCACGATTTGTGGCAAAAACATATAGCGCCACGCAGCCGCGCGGACCTGGGCCCTCGCATTGCGCCGATAGCCAACGCCATGATCGACATCAGCGACGGCCTGGGAGCGGAGACGCATCATATCTGTACGGCCAGCGATGTCGGTGCGGTACTATACGCCGATGCCATCCCTGTGCAGCTTCAGGTCCGGGCAGCAGCCGATAAACTGGGCGCCGATCCTTTGCAGTGGGCATTGAGCGGCGGCGAGGACTTTGAGTTGCTCTTTTCCATTGCGCCGGCAAATGTGGAACGGTTGGCCGATATGGCCGAACAGGTGCATGAAGTCGGTCGCGTGCTGCCACGTTCCGAAGGTGTCACGCTACTCACCGCGGACGGTGAATCGGTCCACCTGCCCAAAGGGTACGACCATTTCAATCCCCCTGTCGCATAATATTGATAAATAATTTCGTTGGGTTGCGATTTTTACCGGTCCATCAAGATTTGCGCGGTCGCCTGCGTGGCTGACCTTGGTTGCTGGACCGTCGGCCGCTGCCATGCGCCCCACCTGAACGCGATCCCCTTCGACCGCCGCGTCTGCCGCTGCTGGCGCGTTGGCCGCCATCCCGCTCGGCGGGCTTGACATGCTTGGCAGGCGGGGGCTTGGGAATGTCCGCCAGCCACTCATCCTCGGGTTGAATGCACGGTAGCTTGTTGCCGATAAGCGTTTCGATTTTGGGAATGAAAAAGCTGTCTTCTTCGTCGGCAAAACTGATGGAGGTGCCGGCCGCTCCAGCCCGTCCGGTGCGGCCGATACGATGCACGTAATCTTCCGGATCGCGTGGCAAGGTGTAATTGATCACATGGTCCATGCCTTCGATGTGGATACCCCGGCCTGCCACATCGGTGGCCACGAGAATGCGGATCTTTCCCGCCTTGAAATCATCCAAGGTACGAATGCGTGTCCGCTGACGGACGTCTCCGGACAGAACGGCGCAATCGATGCAATAGCGTGTGAACAGATCGGCCAGACGTCGCGTTTCATCTTTTCGGTTGCAAAAGACGATGACCCGTTCGAGATTCTTCTTGGTGATGATGTTGTAGAGCATGGCGTACTTCTCTTCGCGAGTGACGATATAAACCAACTGCTCTACGGAATCCACCGCCACTTGCTCGGGTTCAATTTCTACCGATACCGGATCCTTAGTCCATTGAGCGGACAAACGCGTCACCTCCAGGGTTAGCGTGGCGCTGAACAACAAAGTCTGACGTTTTGACTTGTGGGGCGTGGCGTAGATGATCTTGCGCACATCAGGGATAAACCCCATATCCAACATGCGGTCGGCCTCATCAATGATCATGATCTCCACTTCGTCCAGGTGCACATCCCCCTGCCGTTTAAAATCGAGCAATCGTCCCGGCGTAGCCACCACGATATCCCCCTTGCTGCCGGCCAGTTGCCTCCGTTGCTTCTCATAATCCATGCCGCCGAAAACAGACACTGTGGTCAAGTTCGTATACTTGGTCAACTGCCTGGCTTCATCGGCGATCTGCATCACCAATTCACGGGTGGGACCGAGCACTAGAACTCGCGGGGCGCCCTTGCGTCTTTTCCCGGTACGGGTGTGTCTGAGCAAATGGGTGATGACGGTGATCAGAAAGGCCGCCGTTTTACCGGTCCCGGTCTGGGCACGGCCCGTAGCATCCTTTCCGGCAAGGGTGCTCGGCAGAATTTCAGCCTGTATCGGTGTGCAATACTGGAAACCCA
This sequence comes from Desulfatitalea sp., assembly GCA_013041835.1. Classification (GTDB taxonomy): domain Bacteria; phylum Desulfobacterota; class Desulfobacteria; order Desulfobacterales; family Desulfosarcinaceae; genus Desulfatitalea. The sequence continues at coordinate 1,760 of JABDRH010000496.1, forward strand.
AATCGGCTATGGCACGCATCAGGGTGTTGGGTAGATTGAGGTCATGAAAACGAACCTTGCCGTCAGCCGGTGGCACTTGATAGTCGGCGGGGTCCCATTTGGGCGCTTGCTGCTTCTTATCAATGGATTTGGGTGAGCGATCGTCATGGGGCCCCTTTCGGGAGATCCCGGTTTTTTGTCCGGCATCCCTGTCACGCGGCGGTGATTTGTCGATGACGCACTGGTCCGCCCGGCTTTGCGGGACCTGGTTTTCAACGTGCAGCGCACGGGCCGGCATGTCCTTGCTGCTGAATGGAATCCCAATTTTTCGAAGAACGGATTTAAATGTATTTATCAATTTAGCGATCTTTCTAATATGGCAATTTTTCTATGACTGTTTTTGAGAATGACTCAGGTAGGGTTCGAACAAGTACCGTATTTCATCCAATGAGTCCTCGATGGCAGTGGGCATGGATTTGGCGAACATATCCAGCAAAATGATCGCATTCACCATGGAGTCATGTTTACAGGTAGACCGAAGTCGCTTGGCAAAAGCCATATTCACGATTTGGATCTTGTCATACAGGTCGCTAAGGCCGTGAAAGGTGGTATCGGCGACCCGGTTGGCTTGACACCTGAAATATTGGGCCAGCAAATAGCTTGAGGTGGCGCGCCAAATGGTCTCTTCCGTGCTGGCAAAAGGCAGATGAAACCGCGCCATGGGCTTGAAAAAAGCCGTTAGTGGGCACCCGCTCGTGGCCATCAAGAGTCCCATTAGCGAACAAACACCCCTTTGAACCGTGGTTTTGTTGTAAACATAGCGCTCCTCGGCAACCACAATCACCATGGTTTCATCGTAAGAGAGCAACCGGTCGAAACGCCGCACCAAGGGCACCATGTTCAAGGCAGCCGGACAGCGTGGCGATTCGGCTGCGTCCAACGGGCAATTTGGGCATTGGAAAAAGTCGAGTGCGGTCCATTCGGGGGCAGGATCGGGCGCGATATTCGTTGTCTGCAGGCTGTTGGGGTCAAGAACGATTTGGAATAAATCGATATCTTCACTCTCCATTTTGAATCGGTATTCGATTTTGATGGCCTTCATCCTGTTCTTTTTTTAACGGACACCATCAGTCGGCATAGCGGCCGGAGAAAATGTACTCCAAACCACTGAGACTGTAGTCGATCTCCATCGACAAGAAGGAAGACAGTGAATGCAGAGTGACAATGGCGTTTTTATCCGCGTCTTCGCTGCCAACGCTATTGATGCGGTTCAACAGGCCTTCATTGACCAACTGGACTTTGCTGTAGTGACGTTCCAGGGACTTGAAGTCGAATCTCATACCCGGACTATCCTTGTACTTGAAGTACTGGGCCAGCAGGTACATGGAGGCGGTCCGCACCGTCGTTTCTTCGATGGTGGCGAAAGGCAAATGGAACCTGGCCATGGGCTTTAAAAACTCCATAACCGGGCAATCACTGGTGGCCATAATCACACCGAATATGGCCGACAGCCCCTCCATAACGGATGTCTCTTTGCTGTATGAGCGCTCGGTGGTGCTGCAGACCACGTTGCAGTCATGGTAAGAGAAGACCGATTTAAACGCCTCAACCAGTTCCATGATATTCACAGCGATGGGGCAATATGGATGCACATCCACGGACAAAGGGCACTGCTTGCATTGTTGGTAGGAAAGCTTGATCCAATCAGGCGGCGAGGTGATGGCCGCCACGGGGAACAAACTCAACGTTTCCGGATCAAGCGCAATCGCATAGTCCTTGACATGGCCGTCCATAAACTGGAATTGGTATCGAAATTCAAACGGGCGCCTTTTCAGCATTTTCGTGCCCCTCCTTGAGACCTTATATCATAAACCGCATTATTGACCAACGTCGTGGGAAGGATTGTTTTTTCCCGCTGCCGAATCCGGGTCCACTTCGGCATCCGCACGCCTGGTTTTGACTGCATGCATCAAGCTTGCCACGGCCTCCTTTAACTGGACATTTTTTGCCTTTAAATCATTTATTTTCTGATGATACGTTTGTTTGATTTCTTCCAGCTCCTCGTTGAGAGTCTTTTCTTTATTGGAAAATTCCGCTTCAAGCCGTTGACGGAGCTTCTCTGCGGCCCGTTGTTCGTTCTCGGCCTTGGCAGTGGCCCTTGCCAACACCTCGTCAGCGCGGCGGTACTTGTGCGACGCTTGAACCTTGAGCTTATACGCCCAGGCTAAAGGGAAAACGATCAAAAGCCCCAGAATGGCAACCAGACGCAGGTAAAGTGCAACATCCAGATGCCCCTGCAGCCACTGCTTAAAAAACGACACATCAGCCAGGGCAGCCAGCAGGATCATGACCATCAGCAGCGTTAGCATGCTGATTTTTGCGATGTATCGCATTCGATCTCCTCTATTCTATCGGCCTATCGATACCGCACGCCATTGACCGGCAGCATCCGTGCGGCCTTCATGGCTGGATAAAGTGACGCTAAAATAGAGATACACAAAGTGCCGAGGGCGATCACCAACATATCAGGCAAAGCGATTTTTACCGGCAGGGTGGTCAGATAATAAACATTGCCAGGAAGTTCCACGAATGGATAATGGGCCAGGATGAAACAGACCCCCAGTCCAGCGCAGCATCCCAGAAAAACCCCGGTCAGACCGATGACAATGCCTTTGCCCAAGAAGATGCGTTGAACACTGCCGCGATCGGCTCCCATCACCTTGAGAATGGCGATATCCCGCACTTTATCCTTCACCATCATGATCAGGGCACTAACGATATTAAACGCCGCAACGATAATGATGAGGGATAAAATGACGTACATCAAGATTTTCTGCAGCGCCAACATGGAAAACAGATTTCGATGGGCAGATTGCCAGTTGTTGGCCCAGTAGGCGTCTCCGAGGACGACCTTGATTTGATGGCCAATCCCGGCCGCATGATCAGGATTCGTCACACGCACTTCGATGCCCGTGGCCATATCGCCAATCCCCATCACCCGCTGCAGATGATGCATGTTCATGAACCCCATGACACCATCGAATTGGTGCATGCCGGTATCGTACAACCCAACCAGCTTGAGCCGCTGCATGCCGGGCAATCCATTGGACTGCCGGGGGCCGACCAGCATGAGCATGACCCCATCCCCTACCTCCATCTTGAGCTTGTCGGCCAACACCTTGCCCAATACAATGGGCAACGCTGGTTGACCTGCCGATACCATCCTCAGCAACCGGGCCGGTGCCTGCTCCTCCAAAGCATCGATTTGCAGTAGGGTCCGATCCGGATCAAGGCCCTTGAGTACCACCGCCGACACACCGGCAGCCGAGCGAAGCATGCCCTGAGAATTGACGTAGGCTGCCGATGAAGCAACCGACGGCTGTGCGTCGATGGTCTTTAGCACCTGTTCGTAATCGCTGATCAAGGTATTGAAGCGCCCAATGTGGATATGGGCCTCGACGCCAATAATACGCCGCCGAAGCTCTGATTGGAAACCGGTCATGACGGCAATGACGACGATAAGCACCATTACTCCGACACCGACACCCGAGGTGGCCAGAATGTTGATAAGCGGCACCAATCGGCGCTGGTTTCTGATTTTCAGAAAACGCCGTGCCACAAATGTCTCAAATGCCATGGTGCCCCCCCATTGATACGGGAACCCTCAGTCGTTTCGGATACGGTCCGGGGTCCGAATCCGCAATCGCTGTTGCGCCGGCCGCCTTTTCAAAAAAAACCGGTTCACCGGCATTACCGATAATTCCATAGGCAAAACCGCAGCTTTTCAGTTCGTATAAACAAGTCAGCAGCAGCGCACGGCCGACACCCTTGGCACGTTGGTCCACAGCGATGCCGATGGGGCCCACGAAATTGACAAAGGTCGTATCCAGGCAGCAGAATCCCGCGATTTCCTGATGGCATACGGCAAGGTACAGCCCAATAGGCGATCGACCGAAGGCGGTTCGACTCTCCTGAACCCACAGCGGATTGAACTTTTTGCTCACCCACCTTAAAAGATCATCCTGTTCAAAGGCCATGGCACGGCGAATCATCACACCCCTTGAAGCCGCGACGCCCACCGCCGCGTCCAGGGCAGGCAATGCATAGAGCTTGACCAACATATCCGTCATGGGTTTCTCAGTTTTTGTTTACCAAAAGTGATCATTACCATTTGCCATCCTGTGTTGGCCGGGAGGGGGGCGGTACCGGCAGCCTTTTGGACCTCGATTTCAACTCAAACGAAACAAGATATAACTTATTAACAATAAATGATATTTTTAACAAGAGGGATCTGCCGCTGAAATGTTAACAGCGGAATAATGCGTTCATGTACGGTAAGGCATTGACTCGTCGGCCAATCTGAAAATAACGTAGTGTTAGCAGTCACAAGCTGTGATAACTTAACGCCCCCCTTCCCAGGCAGGTTGATTCAAGGACGATTGCCCATGACAACTTTAAAAGAACGGCGCAAGACGGACAGGGAACGTCAGCAGCGCTGGCGCGCAAATCAAACACGACAAGGCAAAAAGCAGATCTCGGCGATGATTTCACTCAAAGCGCAACTCATTCTTAGCCGAGAAAAGCGCCGCACTCGGACCACGACATCGGAAGTCATCGAAAGAGCCATTCTCGAGCTCGCCACGACGGCCCGTACAGACACCTCCCAAGGAGGTCAATAGGATAGCCAGTGTTTTTTGATCTCAACGCCCTTTATTCAACCACCGGTTCATTTTGCCGGACTGATAACCCTCCAGATCGATGCAGACCAGACGGTAGCCGATTTGCTGGAAGGCTCGCACCACCTCCGCCCGCACCTGGGCACCTGCCAGTTTTGCAATACCGTCATCATCCGTTTCGATCCTGGCCAGGTCGTCATGGTGCCGAACGCGGCACTGCCTCACGCCAATGCGTCGCAGATACGTTTCCGCCTGATCGATGCACGACAATGTTTTGGCGCTGATGGGCGTGTCATAAGGAATTCGGGAAGCCAGGCAGGCCATGGCTGGACGATTCCAATTCTCAAGCCCCCAATCCGCGGCCAAACTGCGGATATCGGCTTTGGTCAGACCGGCAGCCACCAGTGGTGCGACAATACCCAGTTCATCTGCCGCCACATTGCCGGGGCGGTAATCACTCAAATCATCCAAATTCACCCCATGGGCCAGCACGGAAATACCGAGCCGGTCAGCTTCCTTGCCCATGGCTCGAAACAACCGTTGCTTGCACAGGTAACAACGATTGGGGGGATTGGTGACAAATTTCTCGTCGGTAAGTTCATCCGATGGAAAAAGGACATGCCTTACCCCCAGATTATCGGCCATCTGCACTGCCATTTGCTTCTCACCAGCGGGATGGATGGCCGAACAGCCGGTCAATGCCACCACGTGTGAACCGATCACCTTTTTTGCCGCCGCCAGCAACACGGTGCTGTCCACTCCGCCAGAAAAGGCAACGCCCAACGACGCATAGCCGCCAATCACCTCGAACAGCGCTTGTTCTTTTGCCGCAAGATTTGGATCATCGCTTCGCATCATGATTCTATCCCTTCCGGAAAAAAGGTGCTATACTATGAATTTCAGCGGCTTATGAACCGGGATGACATCGCATAGGATCTTAAAAAGAGGGTTTACAAAGCACTTTCATTCATTTATGTTTTTCGTTTGACTAAGTTAAGACTTATACAAAAAAATTCAAGATTTTAGAGGGGAGCCTGATGGGCAAGGACAGCTTGATCAAATCCACGACAGAAAAAACCGAACTCTCAAAAAAAGCAGCTCCTGCCAAAAAGAAAGCAACCAAGAAGCGCACGGCAGCAGCCAAACCCAAATCATCTTCAACCCAGGCAGCCAAAAGTATCAAGGCTGAAAAGACGGCCAAAACTGCCAAGCCCCCCCAAAAGTCTGCCGCCAAGCCGGCCAAAAAAGGCACAACACCCAAAAAGCCCCCCAAAACCAAAAAAGCTTCTCAAAAAAAGTTGATCTTCAAACAGTTTGATTCCCAGAAAGCAACGCCATCCGTCCCTGCCGCCCGACCAGACTTTCGTAGGATGACAGCACCACCGATCATTGCATCCGACGATCCGGCCGAAGCCGAACGCCTGCGCAAGCTGCTCGGCCGAAAATTCAGCATGACCGATGTCAAGGCGGCCGCAAAAACACCCGTGGAAAAAACGCCCGAACCTGTGGCACCTGCCGCGGAACCGGCCCATGAGGTTGCGGCCGCCGAAGCGCCTCCCGAACTGTCGCAAACCGGATCGCCCTCACCGTCGCCGGAGCAATCGATGCAGCCGGAAACGACAAAAAATGCGTTCGCCCAAACGCAAGCCGCCGCCTCTGTCCGTGTACCCCAGGCC
>JABDRH010000509.1 GCA_013041835.1 Desulfatitalea sp.
CCGTTGCCCGTTGCCCGTTGCCCGTTGCCCGTTGCCAAAACGGCTAACTTGTTGTTGGGGCGTATGTCAAGCGTAATCACAGATCAATATTTGATGGCCCTTTGTTCTTTCCCGCTTCGTGGAAGAAAAGCAAATATACCCATCAATCGTAGGTTGGGTAGAGCGAAGCGAAACCAGCCCTTTAAAGGCAGTACTAACAGAATCCATTTAAGTGCTTGAACTTAAATGTAAAAACCTGCACAATGCGCTCTATCTGGGATACGATACGATAAAATACTCGTACCCAGAGGAGGCTGGTCTTATGTTGAGTCCCATTTTTACGCCGTTCATCGAAAAATCTCCGATTCCTGTTATGGCTCGTGGCATGTTGGAGCGGGTGCTAAATCCTGATCAACTTGATGCATGGTTCGATACAACCGCTCAGGCGCAGTACACTAAAGATCTTTTGTTTTCAACGTTTTTTGATCTTATGGGTCAGGTTGTCCAAGGTAGTCAACGCTCGATTCACTCAGCCTTCCAGGCTTGCTCAATAGTAAAAGTACTACCTTTAAAGGGCTGAAAGGATGATCCAAGGACCCAAAACCGGAGGAATAGAAAGCTATTTTGAGGATTTTAGGGCCGCAGATCGGACCCGGATGACCTGAAGCCGGGATGGATAAATGCTGAAGTTATTTTTTCCGAGCCCTTATGTCCCCCCGAACTCTATTTCCCGAATAATTTCATTAAGAACATACTTCAAAATCTCTTTTTCACAAGGTTGCATCTCATCTAAATTAATTATTTTATTCTGCAGCTCAATGGTTCTGTCTGATTTTATTTTAATAAATTTGTTTTATCAAGAAGTAATTTGAGCGTTTTATTCGTACCCTTTATTGCAGCATTATCAATATTTATATTAGCAATTCACCACCCACCGGATTCCCTTTTAACCACAATAAGATTTTCAATATAATCAAAGTGTTCATTAAAAGAAAACTTTTCATCCCCCCTCATGGCTTTCAGCACCCTTCAATAATACGCTCACGCCTATTTTATCTTTATTCATAAAAGGCAGCCAGAATTGATCTCTTTATTTTCCCAAAGCAATCAGGTAATAATACCCCCCCCATGCAAAGGCTTGCTGAAAATATAAACGCGAACGCCGAAGTCCAAGCCCCCTTAAAAGCACCATCCGCAAAGCTACCCCCCGCCGTCATAGGTAAACATGGATCGATGGCCGATGAGGTGTCGGCGAGTTCCAGCCGGTTGATGTCATCGTATTTAAACGTATGGGTCAGGTTGTTGTTTTTTCTATCTGTGTCGGCTATTTCCAGCAGCGCACCCAATGGTTGTCGGCCACGTGGGTCAGTTCCGGCGGGGTTGTGCGGCATTGGCTTTGCGCTTGATGGCAGCGGGGGTGATAGGCGCAGCCTTGGGCGCGGGCGGCGAAGGTCGGCGGTTCGCCCGGGTCGGCGGGGGGGGCTTTTCTTTTTTCTACCGTCATGCGGGGGATGGCGGAGAAGAGGGTTTGGGTGTAGGGGTGCAATGGGTTGGCGTAGAGTTCGTCGCGGTCTGCGCGTTCCAGAATTTTGCCCTGGTACATGACGGCTACTTCGTCGGAGAAGTACTCCACCACGGCCAGGTTGTGGGCGATGAAGAGAAATGTCAGGCCCATTTGGTCTTGAAGGTCGTTCATCAGGTTGAGGATTTGGGCTTGAACCGAGACGTCCAGGGCGCTGACCGGTTCGTCGCAGACGATGAAGTCGGGGTTGCTGGCCAGCGCGCGGGCGATGCCGATGCGCTGGCGCTGGCCACCGGAGAATTCATGCGGGTAGCGGCGCATGTAGTCCGGCTGCATGCCGACTTGGCTCAGCAGTTCGGCGATGCGGGCCTTGCGTTCCCGACGGGAGAGCGATGTGTGCACCAACAGGGGTTCAGCAATGATGGATGCCACGGTCATGCGCGGATTCAGCGAGAGCATAGGGTCCTGGAAGATGATCTGCATTCTGCGCCGGAAGGGCAGCATTTGCCGGTCGCCCAGGGTCAGCAGGTCGGTGCCGTCGAAACGGACGCGACCGGCGTGGGCCGGGACAAGGCGCAGGATGGTGCGGCCCACCGTGGTTTTACCCGAGCCGCTTTCGCCCACGAGTCCGAGCGTTCGACCTTTGGGGATGTCGAATTCGACGCCGTCCACGGCGCGTAAATAGCGGGTCGGTTTGAACAGGCCGGTGCGGATGGGAAACCAGGTTTTCATGTTTTTGATGGATAGGAGTGTGTCCAATATGCGTCCTATTCCGCGGCGTATCCCGGCGCTTCCCAGCAGGCGCACTGGTGGCCGGTGTGTATGCGTTGCAATGGCGGCTCCGCGCTGGCGCACCGGGTCAGTACTTTCGTGGGGCCGCTTTCGGTGATGATCTGCTGCGTCTCCCGCCCTTGCCGGGCTTTTTCACGGGTGAGCGGGCAGCGGGTATGAAATTTACAGCCGGAAGGAAACTGCCAAGGCCGGGGCACGGTGCCGGCGATGGCGGGCAGTCGTTCATGGTGTCTGCCCAGCCGGGGCACGGCGTCGAACAGGCCCTGGGTGTAAGGGTGCAGCGGTGCTTTAAACAGCATTTGCGTTTCGGCTGTTTCCACCACTTTGGAGGCGTACATGACTGCCACGCGGTCGGCGGTTTCGGCCACTACGCCCAGGTCGTGGGTGATGAGCAGCACACTCATGTTCTGCTGTGCCTGCAGTGTTCGGATCAACGACAGGATCTGGGCCTGGGTGGTGACATCCAATGCCGTGGTGGGTTCGTCGGCGATGAGCATCCTTGGCCGGCAGCTCAGGGCCGCCGCGATCATGACGCGCTGGCGCATGCCGCCGGAGAGCTGATGGGGGTATGCGTCATGGCACTGCCGGGGCTCGGTGATGCCCACCCGGGCCAGCATGTCGATGGCTTCGGCTTTGGCGGCCTTGGCGCCCAGGCGGCGGTGCAATCGGATCGCTTCGCTGATTTGGGCGCCGCAGGTAAAGACCGGGTTGAGCGATGTCATGGGTTCCTGGAAGATCATGCTGATTTGGGCGCCTCGGACGCGCTGCATTTGCTTTTCGCTGTAGCGCAGCAGATCTTTCCCTTCGAAAAGCACCCGGCCGGCGGCGATGCGCCCCGGCGGGCAGGGCAGTATTTTCATGATGGTGTAGGCGGTGACGCTTTTGCCGCAGCCGCTTTCACCCACCAGGGCAAAGACTTCTCCGGGTTCGATGTGAAAATCAACGCCATCCACGGCACGCAATTCGCCTTCGTCGGTGTCGAAATAGGTCTTCATGTTTTCGACGCGGATCAATGCGTTATCGTTCATGGCGTCCTTTACACGTTTTTTAAACGGGGGTCCAGCGCATCACGCAACCGGTCGCCGATGATGTTCCAGGCCAATACGATGATGAAAGTGGCGCCCACGGCCGCGGTCAGTTCCCACCAGCGGCCCACCACCAGGTCCATGCGGGCTTCGTTGATCATTTTGCCCCAACTGGGCAGGTCATGGACGCCCAGGTTCAGAAAGCTCAGGATCACTTCGGCGCTGATGGCGCCCACGAAGCCCAGGGAGAAGTTGATGATGCCGATGTGAAAGACGTTGGGGAAGATGTGTCGCAGCAGCACGGCGGCATCGGAGCGGCCGCAGGCTTTAGCGGCCACGACGTAGTCGAGTTCTTTGATCTTCATGACTTCGGCGCGGACCAGGCGGCAGGTGCCGATCCAGCCGATGGAGCCCAAAGCGAGGTAGACGCCGGCCATGCCGTTCAGATCCAAGGCAAACCAGGTGTGCTCGAAAAGGATTTTGCCTTCGAAGGCGAACTTGATGGCAATGAGCAGGATGATGCCGGGTATGCTGGCCAGGGTGGTGTAAAACCAGACGATCAGGTCATCCGTGCGCCGGCCGCGGTATCCGGCCACGGCCCCGAGCACAAGGCCCAGGGGAATGGCGATGATGTTGGCCATGAAGGCCACGTTCATGGAGACATGGGCGCCTAGAAAAGTTTTGTGCAGCACGGACCGGCCGAGGGCGTCGGTGCCAAAGGGGTGCGCCCAACTGGGCGGCAGGTTGCGGTTGTTGTAGTCGTAGGTGGTATTCCAGTCGGCGAACACAAAAGGGCTGATAACGGCAATGAGGACGTAGCAGGCGATGACGACCAGGCAGACGAGCGCGCCTTTGTCCCGGCGGATGCGCAGCCAGGCGTCGCCCCATAGACTTCTTCCCCGGGATGGGGACTGCTCGGGTTGAGCGGCTGGGGCGGAGGGCTGCCGGGTAGGGTTCATGGGTTCTCCTACTGAAGCCGGATGCGCGGGTCGAACACCGCGTACAGGATATCGGTTACGATCAGGCTGCCCACGTACAGCACAGACGTGAGGTAGACCAGGCCGGTGATGATGGGCACGTCGCGGGAGGTAATGCTGGTGAGCATCAGGTCTCCCAAGCCGGGGATGCCGAAAAAGCGTTCGAGTAGCAGCGAGCCCATGAAGATAAACGGTATAGTGGAAATCAGGTTGGTCAGGATGGGCAGCATGCAGTTTTTGAGCACGTGCACAAAGAGGATGGCGGGCAGGGGCACGCCCTTGGCCCTGGCCGTGCGCACGTAGTCGCGACTGATTTCATCGAGTATGATGGTGCGGTAAAAGCGCACCGAACCGCCCAGGCCGGCAACCACCGAGATGAGCACCGGCATGTAGATGCTCACGGGATGGGAAAGGCCCACGGCCACTTCGGGCGCGATTTTGAACAGGACCCATTGGCCGAGCAGCATGTAGGCCAGGTAGGGGATGCACATGCCCAGCACGGAGAGCAGCACGCCGATACGATCCACCCACGTGTCGCGGTAGTAGGCCACCAGGCTGCTGATCACCATGGCCAGTAGCCATCCCAGGGCCAGGGCGGGCAGGTTGATGGCCAGGCTGAATTTTCCCCGTTCGAGGATCACGTCCAGCAGGGTTTGGTCGGTGGCGTAGCTGCGGCCGGTAAAGGTGGCGGCTTCGTAAATGTGCCAGAAGAACTGGCTATCGAACAGGTTGGCCGGGGACCACTCGGAGATGTAGGCCGCCACCTGGCCCTGATTGGCCGGATGGGCGTTGATGGCCGAAAGCAACGCGGCCACGTCCGAAAGGGGGGTCACCGGCACTGAAAATTCATGGCCGCTGCCGGTCGATATGAGCAGTGACGGCGGGGGAGCGGCGGATTCGGGGGCGGTGTCCCCGGCGTTCGTGCCGGTCGCCTGGGGTAATGGCGTCTGGGCTGACAAGCGCCAGATGAGCGCCGTGACGATCTTCACGGTGGCGGATGGCGCTTGTTTTTCGTTCAAGCCGGACGGCGAGAGGTGCAGGTCGAGGTTTGCGGCCAGCCGAGAGCCGTGACGGTCGGTCACGGCAAAGAGATGTCGCCCCTGGGTGCGATCTTCCAGAACGATCCGGCGGTGGTAATTGATCAGCGCCGGCCGGTCCAGTTTGTGCTTCTGGTAAAAGGCCTGGCGGGCGGCGGCGCCCAGTTTCTGATTGACATAGGCGGCCGAGACATCGCCGGCGATGATGCGGAATAAAATGAAGGTGATCAACATGACACCGAAGACGGTGAATACGGCCTGGATCAATCTTCTGGTGACATATTGTTGCATCGCCGCTTAGTCGCCTCCGCTGAGCCGGGTTTTCAGAGCTTCGTCGATTCTGCGGTACTTCATGTAGCCGTAGCCGACGGGATGGGGCTTCACGTTTTTCACCCAATCGTGGTAGAGGATGAAGTTCTCCGGTTCGTACAGCAGCAAAACCGGGCAATCTTCGCTGATCATCCGGATCATGCGGCTGTATATCCCGGTGCGCTCCGGGCTGTCGGGCATGGTGCGGATGGTTTCGTATAGGGCGTCGAATTCGGGATTGCGGTAGTTGGCATTATTGGTGCCCTTGTCGATATTGCGCGAGTAAAACAACTGTAAAAAGTTCTCCGCATCGGGGTAGTCGGCGTGCCAGCCCATCATGTACATCTGGGCTTGTTTGTTGTGCACTTTGCGCTGCAATGTGGGCCAATCGTTGAAGATGATTTTAATTTCCAGGCCCAGCGGGGTGAACTGTTGCCGGATGAAGTCCGCCATGCGGGTGGCGTAGGTGCCCTGGGAAAGATCCAGCTTCAGCGGCGGGATGTCGCCGTTGACCAGCAGGCCGGCCTGCCGCAGTTCAACCTTGGCTTGCGCCAGCTTTTGCCGGGCGGCCGCCGGGTCGTAGCGGTAGTAGTGTCCGGGTCCGGCCGCGGCGTGTCCTTTAAACGCGCTGGGCACGCAGTTGACGGCACGCTTGCCGCGGCCGTTGAGCATGACCTCGATTTCACTTTCCACATCGTAGCCCAGGCAGATGGCCTGCCGGAGCGATTTGCTGGCGGAGAACACTTTGTCTTCCATGTTAAAGACGATCCAGTAGATGGAAGGGTCCGTGTAGCTGATCAGGTGGATTTGCTTTTCCCGCCACTGCCGGGCCAGGTGCTTGTCCGGGGTGACCACCGACTCGAAGTTTTCGCGCGGGATGGCGGCGATATCGGTTTGCCCGCTCAAAAAAAGCATCCAGGCCGCATAGGGCTCTTCTATGAAATCAAAATCGATGCGATCGATAAACGGTACGCGGCGGCCGGCGTCATCGAGCAGGCCCCTGGCCCGATCACCCTCATCTCCGGGCGAGAGCGGCTGCCCTTCGCCGGGGTAATAATCGTTGCGGTATTCGGGGTTGCGCACCAGCACGATCTTCCACTTGCGCTTCCATGTGTCAAGGATGTACGGCCCGGTGCCCACGACGTGCGCCTGTTCCCGAAATTCCGGATTGCGCTCGTGAAGGGGGGTGGTGCGGGCCCGTCCCTGGTCATCGAAGGCTTGGGTCAGCCAGTAGTCCACCGCCTCCCTCGGGATCGGGGCGTAGACGTTCATGGCCAGCACATAGATCAGTTGGGGAAAGGGCTTGGTCAACACAATCTGAAAGGTGTGGGGATCGATGGCCCGAACGCCTTCCACGGGAAGGTCGTAGCGGGAGTAGTCGCCGACGTTGTACTTTTTGGTGATTTCCCGGTAGGCGTCCAGGCCGCGAACCCGATTGGCCAGAAAGGCCCATGCCAGGCCGGTATTGATGTGGTAGTCGGCGATGCGCTTGAAGGCCAGGACGAAATCCGCCGCTTGCACTTCCCGCGTACCGTAGCGGTGCCCGCTGACGTCACCAGGGCCGAAACATGGGTTGCGGTGGTAGGTCACGCCGGCCTTTATGGGAATCGTGACCGTCAGGCCGTCATCGGAAACGCGCGGCATGGCCGCGGCCAATTGGGCAACGACCTCCAGGGGCCGTTTGAGAAAATGATAGGTATAGAGCGATTCATACATGTTGGCCTGGATGGCGGCGGAAGAGGTGTCCCCGGCGGTGGCCGGATCAATGGACTTTACCGCCGCTGAGTAGACATTGCGGATGGCAGACCCCTGGCGCTCAGGGGCGGTGAATACATCGGAAAGGAAGATCAGCGGTGATATGACCAGCACCCCTGCAATGCACAGCGCCATGATGTAGAAAGACTTCATGACTGTCCTGTATACCACAGGTGGGCGGTGTTGTCATAGGTTCGTTATGTGAATGCCTTGGGCATTCCGGCGGATGCAAGACGTGGCCAACGAGGGGAATCGAGCACAAAGGGGGTTCAATTGCTTGAACCCCCATCGTTTTCGGTGCAGGAAAGAAATAGAATTGGTTCTTAGCGCTTGGAGAACTGGAAGCGGGCGCGGGCGCCTTTCTGGCCGTACTTTTTGCGCTCTTTTTCGCGTGGGTCGCGGCGCACGAAACCGGCCTTCTTCAGGGCGGGGCGAAGTTCAGCGTCAAATTCGATCAGCGCCTTGGTAATGCCGTGCCGGATGGCGCCGGCCTGACCAATGACGCCGCCGCCGAGCACCTTTATCGTGATGTCGAATTTGTCCTTGGTGTTGGTGAGCATCAGCGGCTGTTGAATGATGGTCTTGGCGGTGTAAACCCGAAAATAATCTTCCAGGGTTCGGCCGTTGATGCTGATCTCGCCCTTGCCCGGTGTGATCCAGGTCCTGGCAATGGCGTTTTTGCGTTTTCCAGTCGCGTAGTAGGTGTTGTCTTGTGCCATGGATTCGTCCTGCAATTAAATCGTCAAAGGTTCTGGTTTCTGGGCGCTGTGGGGATGCTCCTGGCCGGCATACACTTTGAGCTTCTTGAACAACTGGCGGCCCAACCGGTTCTTTGGCAGCATGCCTTTCACGGCGTTGCGAATGACATCCTCGGGGCGCTTTTCAAGCAGTTTTCGGGCCGTGATGGACCTGAGACCACCCACATATCCGCTGTGGCGATGGTACAGTTTCTGGTCCAGCTTGCGCCCGGTGAGAACGATCTTTTCCGCATTGATGATGATCACCGAATCACCGG
>JABDRH010000512.1 GCA_013041835.1 Desulfatitalea sp.
GTCTTGGACCATGTTGATGGGGATGGCGAAACCGATGCCCATATTGCCGCCGGATTGGGAGAAGATAGCCGAGTTGATGCGGACGACCTCGCCTTTCAGATTGAGCAGCGGGCCACCACTGTTGCCCGGATTGATGGCGGCATCGGTTTGGATGAAATTATCATAGGCGCCTGCGCCGATTTGGCGGTATTTGGCGCTTACGATACCGGAGGTGACCGTGTTGCCCAGACCGAAGGGATTGCCGATCGCCACGACCCAATCTCCCACCTCTTCATGAGGGTCTTCTGGTATGGGCGCAGGAAAAAATAATTTTTTGATTTGTTCTCCCTATTGTTTAGCTATTGCGCGGATAATCGCTTCGGTGATGGCCTTGACATCCCTGCCGAAATGGTGTCCGCCGCCCATGCCGATCTTTTGCACCGATGGCGGCAGCGTTTCGCGACACAAAGTATCGCTTTCTCGTTCGCCATAAATGCACAGGGTGGGAGAGGGGGGCAGCCTGGACATCTCCGGAAGCAATGGAAATTGTTTGACACGACCCCCCAGACCGAACCAGTCCGTCACGTGAAACTCAAAAGCCGTCTCGTGACCCGGTCCCAGCAGGACGATCAGGCCGAGGCTTGTCTGCAAATCGGCCGGCAGTCGGGATGTCATGAAGGGCAGCACATCGGCGCCCAGGGAGTAGCCGATCAGAATCGCCTGCTCCTTATGCCACGCCGGCAAGTAGTGCCGCAGGATGCGCGCCAGGTCCTTGCTGGCGCCCTCCGGCGTGCGAGCCGTCCAGAAGTAGGCCAGGGAATCAATCCCCACCACGGGCAGTCCCCTTTCGGCCAGACCTTTGGATAGCTCACGGTCTATTCCGGCCCAACCGCCGTCGCCGGAGATCATCACGACCAACTGATGGGAGCCAGAAGCACGGGCCGGCACCTCGACCAGGGGCAAATCGCTGATGCCCGCCGAGGCCGGTGTGTCCGATGGTGCCGCCAGGTGTGCAAAGGTTCTCTTGAACTGGGGAAACCAATTGGCGGGCACCGAGAAGCCGTGGCCCACCTTAAGCAGGGTGACCACCTGCGCGTTGGGTACACTGGCCGCGAAGTCCCGCGCCCGTCCGGCATCGCACACCTGATCGATTTCTCCCTGAAACGCGATCCAGGGTGTCGGTAAATGATCGGCCGGTTTGAATACATAGTCGCCTTTGTCCGGTCTTTTCTGCCAGATAAGGCCGTTTCCTTTGCACGGGGGCCTCGGCAGCGTCAGGTCCGGGCAAAACCCCATGCTGATCGCGGCTTTGAAGGTGTTGTCGGGTGCCTGGCAGATTAGCGCGTAGACCAGGGTGGCCCCGGACGAGTAACCGACTAGAATCGGTTGAATGTAGTGGTCCAAACCCAGCCGCTTTTGGACGTACTTGCTCAGCGATTCGAAATCCGCGGCCGGGTAAAGGCACGCCTCTCCCGATTGCCCCAGTTGTTTCAGGTAGTCAGTGATATCCACGCCCACCACCAGCGCATCCAGCCCCGCCAGGGCGCGCGCCATATCCACCACGCCCAGGTTCCAGCCGCCATCGCCGGAAATGAACAGCACCACATGCCGGGGCCGGGGGGTCGACCGGTACAGATGCACCGTTCCGAAGCGGCCGGCGGTATACGTGAACTCCTCCACTGCCGCCGAAGCAGTGCTGCACAGGCAAACAAGTGCCGCCACGATAAGCAAGACAGTTATGTTTGTTGCCCTGTTTCCCATGCGTCGCATATTCTCTCCGTTGACCCATATGTCGATGTTAGGTTGATTCGCCGGTCTGTCATTTGAATAACACGCCTTTCAGCCCACCGGAGGTCAATGTGCCGATATCGGTAAGGGTGCGCGGCAGTGACAACCCGCCCGGAGTTGCCAAATACCGGGGCTGCCAGACCGGATCGAACTTCTCTTTGTAGTCGCGCAACCCCTTGAAATTGTAAAAATGGTCGCCGAAGCGGGCCACCAAGCCGCCGATGCGGTGCCATACCGGCCCCATCTTTTGGGCCGCCATCCCGCTAAATGGCGCCATGCCCAGATTGAACCAGCGAAAGCCCTGGGCGGCCCCCCAGATCATCAATTCGATGAACAGATAATCCATGACTCCGTTGGGGGCTTCAGGCAGGTGACGCATAAGGTCAACGGTCAACTCTTCTTTGTCGGCACCAATCCAGATATTGGCGAAGGCCAGGATACGTTCCTTTCCGCGGACGACGCCCAGGGGAAACTGTTTGAGATAGTCGCGGTCGAAATAGCCTAAAGAGAAGCCTTTCTCGCGAGTGTTTTTTTCCTTGAGCCAGGCGTTGGACACTATTTCCAATGCGTCCATATGGCATTCTACAGCATCGGCGGCGATGATTTCAAATCCGCAGCCCTGCTTGGCCACCTTGCGATGGCCATAACGCAACGCCTTTCGATTTGACCCTTCCAAAGAGAACCCGGTCAGCGGCACCCGCCCCTCCTCGCCCAGTTTGAGCAGGCTCAACCCCATGTCCACGTATAAATGCAAATGCGTGTGACTCACTTCGTAGAAGACCGCCCGATCCGCGTATCGGTCTGCCGTCATTCTAAATTCCCACAGCAGTTCGGGCCAACATGCCACTGGGCCTACAGGATCACCCATGGCCACCCAAGTTTCCCCCGCCGTGCCGTACATGATGAACGCCCGGCCGT